>JAFGAK010000284.1 GCA_016933745.1 Bacteroidales bacterium | reverse complement strand
TTGTATTTTTTGGAGAACAGCATAATAATCCAATCTGCCATTGGCTTCAATTTGAAATCAGCAAAGATTTAGAAAAACGAAAAGGTTCGGATCTTGTTTTGGGTGCTGAAATGTTCGAAACAGATAATCAAATCATTTTGGATGAATACCTAAATGGATCGATTAAACAATCCAGCTTTGAAAAAGAAGCTCGTCTTTGGCCGAATTATAAAACCGATTACAAACCTTTGGTTGAATTAGCTAAAGACAGCGGTTTACGCTTTATTGCTACGAATATTCCACGCAGATATGCATCGTTTGTTCATAGTAATGGATTAGATAATTTGGAAAATTTATCAACGGAAGCAAAAAAATACATTGCTCAATTACCAATTACTTACGATTCTACTTTGCCAGGATACAAAGCGATGCTGGAAATGATGAAAGACAGCCCACATGTAAACGAAAATTTGCCCAAAGCACAAGCCGCAAAAGACGCAACCATGGCGGAGTTCATTCTGAAAAATTGGACAAAAGGAAAATTATTTCTGCATTATAACGGTTCGTATCATTCCGATGATTTCGAAGGAATTGTTTGGTATTTGCAAAGGACAAATCCAAATTTAAAAATTGTGACGATAAGCAGCGTTGAGCAAATTTCGGCAGAAAGTTTAGATGAAGAATTTTTGAACAAAGCAGATTTTGTTTTGGTTGTGCCGCAAAGCATGACTAAAACCTATTAATACTTACGCTTTTTGGCGGCTCAAACTGACCCAAAAAGCCATTCCTACGATAATTGCACCCCCTAAAAGCACATTCCATTCAGGCATTTCGTGTAGTAAAAAAAAGGCAAATAGGATCCCGTAAACAGGCTCCATATTTGCAATTACACTGGCTTGGTGTACTTTAATTTTGCTTAACCCGATGATAAACAAAGTGTGAGCTACGGCCGTAAAAACGCCGCCTAAAAGCGCTAACTGTCCGAGCGCTCTCCAGTTAAAATCAAAATCCAGCAGAAACAAGACAGGTATCAGAACGAGTGTTGCACTAAGATCTTGATAAAAAGCAACAACGGCTCCGCTATAAACTTGTACCTGTTTACGATTTAAAAAAGAAATCAATGCAAAAGCAAGCCCGGAAACAATGGCCCAGAACAAACCTTGTGTGATGGTATTTGCAAAAGAAAACTCCGGAAGAATAATATAAATGCCAATAAAACTGAGCAAGGCTGGAATTAAGTTTTTATAGCAAAATTTTTCTTTGAAAAAGAAAGATTCGAGCAAAGCGCTGAAAATGGAAAAGGTTGAAACACCTAAAATCCCAATCGCCACACTCGATATTTGAATGGCATAAAAGAAAGTAAACCAATGAAAAGCGAGTAGTATTCCCGCAGAAAAAAGACTTATATAATCGGCTTGTTTTTTCAAATGAAAAGATTTATTTGCCGCTAAGAGATAAAAAAACAAAAAAAATGCAGCAAAAAATACTCGGCCAAATACAATGATAGCAGCAGGTAAATCAATCCATTTGCCAAACAATCCGGCAAAGCCGAAAAGTAAAACGGCAAGGTGAATGGCGCCTATGTATTTTGTTTTGTTTTCCATAGATATAATGAAATCGAATACAAATATGGTGAAGATTATAGGATAATAAAGTAGTTTTGTAAAAAAAAGCCAATTGCTGTTCATGAAAAAAATTCTGATAATCCGTTTTAGTTCCATTGGCGATATTGTTTTGACGACACCTATCATTCGTGTTTTAAAGAATAAATTTCCCAAAACAGAGATTCATTACCTGACTAAAAGCAAATTTTCCGGCATTTTAGAACACAATCCTTACTTAACAACAATTCATCATTATGATAAAAGTTTAAAAGAAGTACTCCCCTTATTAAAACAAAAGGATTTTGATTTAATCATTGATTTACACAAAAATATTCGGTCAGCGCTAGTTCAGAAAAGACTCGGAGTTAAAAGTTTGAGCTTTGATAAATTGAATCTTGAAAAATGGCTTTTGGTTCGATTTAAAATCAACCGCTTGCCAAAAAAGCATTTGGTAGATCGCTATTTCGATGCTTTATCTTCCTTAGGAATTGAAAATGATCAATTGGGATTGGATTATTTTGAAGGTAAAGACAACGCAAATACAATTGATAATCTCCCCAAAGAATTTAAAAAATCCTATATCGTTTTTGCACTTGCAGGAACCTATTTTACAAAAAAAATTCCCTTCGAAAAATGGATAGAAATGGCCAAAAATTCACCTTTGCCCATTGTGTTATTAGGTGGAAATACGGAACGTGAATTGGGATTAAAGATTACAAACGAACCTTTGCAAGAACTATGCTATAATGCCTGCGGAACCCTTACTTTAAACCAATCAGCGGCATTGATAAAATCTGCATCACTGGTTGTTACAGGAGATACAGGATTGATGCATATCGCGGCAGCGTATAAGAAAAAAATCGCTTCTCTTTGGGGAAATACGGTTCCAGATTTTGGTATGTATCCGTATTTGCCTCAATCTCCAGAAAAAAGTTATGTGCTTGAAAACAAAGATTTAAGTTGTCGCCCGTGTAGCAAATTAGGTTTTGATTCTTGTCCGAAAAAGCATTTTAATTGCATGATGCAATTGGATGTTTCTAATGTATTTCACCAAATTTCAGAAAAGGATTTCCGCTAATTTCTTCGGCAATACTTGTGCTGGGGCCATGACCAGGATACACGCGATAATCTCCTCCTAAAGTAAAAAGTTTGGTGTGGATACTTTCTAAAAGAAGATCTAAATCGCCGGTTGGCAAATCTGTTCTTCCAATACTTTCTCTAAAAAGAACATCCCCAGTAATCACAAAATGATTACTATCCGAAACAAAACATAAACTTCCGGCAGCATGACCTGGGGTGGATAATATCCGTAATTCGCTATTTCCAAATTGAATAAGGTCATTTTCTGTTAGATTTTTATTTGGAGCAATGATTTCAGGAATTTGAACGCCATATACAGCTGCTTGTTTTGCAGCACCATCTATAAAACGAATTCCATCGAAATTTGCGGAATAATCCAATGCGTATTTTTCTTTGATATAATTCACGCCTAAACAATGATCAAAATGCAAATGTGTGTTGTAAACACCAACTAAATGAAGCTGATGATCAATGAGGTATTGATCGAATTTTTGTGCTTCTTGCGGGTGTGCAAACGAAGGGTCGATGACGATTGCTTCGCCTGTTTTATCACTCAGAATGTAAGTATTGGTTTGGAATGGATTAAATGCAAAAGATTGAATGCTTAACATGATTTTTTATTTTTTTCGACAAAGGTAGTAGAAATAGAAAGGATTTCTAAGCGAAATCGTAGGTTGCTATAAATTGCTCAATTGGTTTAGGCAATGGTAATTCTTCAATTTGCAAGGAAGTGAAAAATCCCAAAGAGTTGTTGGTAAAAGATTCGTTGATTTGTAGCAAGAAAAATCGAATATGCAAACGTTGATGCGAAAGCAGATGAATACGTTCATTCGTGCTGGAAATAAGTGTAAACTCTTTATTTTCAATAAGATTTTTAAATGTTTCAGATTGAATCAGCATTTCAATATCGGGCGCTTTGTCTGTTTCAATCAATGGAAAATCATATAAATTCATCCAAACATCTTTCTCAATTCGTTTTTTTAAAGCGATACTTTTGGCTTTGTTTAGAATAACTAGGTAATTAAAATAGCGATTTCGGACTTTTGTTTTCCCTTGCTTGAAAGGGAAGTCGGTCACTCGATTTTGACCAAAAGCCTGACAGCTCGTATTTAGCGGACAGCAAGTGCAATCCGGATTTTGAGGTTTGCATTGCAGCGATCCAAATTCCATCATGGCTTGGTTATGAATTCCGGGATTTTTTAGGTCGAGCATTTCTTGAGCTAGCGTTTGAAAAAGCTTTTGCCCTTTGCTTGTATCAATTGGCTCGCTTATTCCAAAATATCGCGATAGCAAACGATTCACGTTTCCATCAACGACTGCATAAGGTAAATTAAAGGCAAAGGATGCAATGGCAGCGGCAGTGTAAGGTCCAATTCCTTGGAGTTTTAATAAAGAGTTATAATCTGCTGGAAAGCTTCCTCCATAAATTTCAACAAGCGATTGCGCCGTTTTATGTAAATTTCTAGCTCTCGAATAGTAGCCCAAACCTTGCCACAAACGCAGAACTTCTTGTTCCTCAGCCTTTGCAAGATCAAAAACGCTTGGGAAACGATTTATAAAACGAAGGTAATATTCCAATCCT
>JAFGAK010000283.1 GCA_016933745.1 Bacteroidales bacterium | reverse complement strand
TTCCGGTCCGTAAACTTCCAAAGGCTCATTTCGTCCCATAACCCAAGGCGTTAAGATTAAATCGGCGTAGCCAATAGTATGATCGGAATGCAAATGTGTGAGAAAGGCATGCTTGATATTTTCTACATTCATTCCTTCAAATTGTCCGCCCCAATGCTCGGAAACTGCTGCAGCATGGCGGACTAAACCTGTTCCAAAATCAACGATATAAGGTGTGTTATTCACTAGAATTGCCAAGGAACTTCCAGCATTTTTAGGCGATGGATTTGGTGTGCCGCTTCCTAATAAAATAATTTTGGTGATTTCAGAACTTGAATAATCGCTTTGGGCAGAAACAGGCATTGCTAGTAAGAAACTAAAAAAGAGGATGAGCCATTTCGATTTCATAAAGCAATTTATTTGTCAAGTAATTAGTTTGGTCTTTTAGCGCTTCGCTTGATTGGTTTTTTGTGTTTTTTTCTCTTTTTTGAAGGACTACCGGAATTTTCTTTACTATTTTTCTCTGATTTCTCGTGAAAGGCACCTTGACCAGTCAGTTTTGGCAATTTCAAATGATTTTTCAGCATTTTAGTTGGCCGTTCTTCATCGGTAAATATAGTAGAAATTTCGACGGATTCAGGCACTTCCAACATCGAAATGGATTTGTTCATCATGACTTCTACTTCATTTTGGTATTCTTTTTCCACTTCGTTGATAAAAGAAATTGCCATGCCGGCTTTTTCAGCACGACCAGTTCTCCCGATTCTGTGAATGTAATCACCTGATATTGTGGGCATATCGAAATTGATAACGTGGCTCACTTCGGTGATGTCCAAGCCTCGAGCAGCTAAATCAGTAGCAATTAAAATGCGATATTCTCCTTGATCAAATTTTCGTAAAGAGTTGAATCGGAAATTTTGTGATTTATTGGAGTGTAATACGCCGATTGATTCTGGAAATTCTGATTTTATTTGCTCGAAAAGTCGATCGGCCAATTTTCTGCTTCCTACAAAAACCAAGGTTTTTTCCATGGCAAGATCCGTTTTAAGCAAATGGGTTAGAAGGTTTGCTTTGGAATAAAAATTTGGAATGTCGTAGGCTTGCTGTATAATTTGTTCCAAAGGAGTTCCGTGAGGTGCAATTTCAACTTTTTTCGGTAAATGAAATGTTGTTTGAATCAGCTCTTCTACATCTTCCGTTAAAGTAGCAGAAAACATCAAGTTTTGTCTTTTCTCAGGTAAATTTTCAAAAAAGTGAGTCAAAGGTTTTCTAAATCCCTGATTCAACATTTCATCCACTTCATCAATTACCAATTTTTGAATCGATTTTAAGCGCAAGGTTCCCGATAATGTTAAATCAATCAATCTTCCTGGCGTTCCAACCAAAATATCCAAACCGTTGTAAACGAGTTGTTTTTGTGTATTGATATTGGTTCCGCCATACACTCCGGCGAACCGAAGATTCATGTATTTAGTCAATTTTTCTATTTCTTCAGTTACTTGTAAAACCAACTCGCGAGTTGGAACAATAATCAAAACTCTAGGATGTTTTGAATCGGAAAAACCAAGTTGTTTCAGAATGGGAAGTAAATATGCAAATGTTTTACCCGTACCTGTTTGCGCAATTCCAACCATATCGGATCCCGACATAATAATCGGAAATGCTTTTTCTTGAATAGGAGTTGGCGTATAGAAGTCTAAATCAGCCAGCGCATTTAGCAAGGGCTTGTTTAGATTTAATTCGTCGAATAAAATCATAGCAATTATTTTTTTGCAAAGTTAACTTAATTGAGAAAACGACTGTTGAGCTAATCAACGAAAGCTAAAACTCTGGATGTTGAACCATCAGCTTGAGCTATTTTTAACGGAAAACATTGAATATGAAACTCTTGCTTAGGAAGTGAACCTAAATTAGTCAAGTTTTCGATGATGAGCATTCCTGCTCCCAATATGATTTTGTGCAAAGGGACATTCTGACTTTCAACCGGATCAATCGAAATATAATCTAAACCGATGCCTCTTAAATTGAATGTTGTTAACCACTGTGCAGCTTCTAAAGATAAAACCGGATAATTTGAATGATAATCCACTCTTTGCCAATGTTTGTGCCAACCGGAATTGAGAATTAAAAATTCAGTATTTTGAATTTCGTCAGTGAATTCTTTGAGATAACTCGTCGGAATTTCTTTTCCTGCGAATTTATTCACATCAATGATGAATGCTTTTCCAGTAAAATGTTCCAAGGGATAATCGTCGAGGAATTTACCACCGGCAATCATGTGAGCCGGAGCATCGATATGTGTTCCGGTATGACTGTTTATTGCGATTTCATGGAGTGCGTAACCATTTTTTTCAACCGTATATTTTCTTTGAATACTTGGCTTTTCAGTTCCTGCAAATACAGTCATGTTTTCGTGAATCTCATGACAGAGATCAATTATTTTCATAAACTTCAGCTTAAATTTCAGCAAAGATAAATAAATCCTTTGGGGCGGAAATTAAATTAAAAATCAAAGGTAATTTGGATTTTTATTCCCGTTAATTTTCGCGTAACTTTGCCTAAAAATTAGAGCATCTTTCTATGAAAAAAATTATTTTTCCTTTGCTAGGATTCCTATTTATCCTTGCCTCATGCAATTCATCCAAAAAAAATCTTCAACATGGAAATTACGATGAGATTATCGTTAAATCAGTTAAGAAATTAATTAAAAAGCCCAACAGCAATAAAGATGCTGAGTTGCTCGAAAAGGTTTATCAATTAGCCAATGATCGTGATTTAGATGCAATCAAATTTCTAAAGTTAGAAGGACAACCCGATAGTTGGGATAAGATTTTATGGCATTACGAAAGTTTAAAACTGCGTCAAAATAGAGTGAAACCGGTCTTTCCTTTGCAAGTAAATGGAATGACAAAGAATTTGAATGTAACTGATTATAATGCGGCAATTGTGGAGTCTAAATCAAAAGCTGCTGCATATTTTTATGCAAGTGGTAAATCGCTTTTAGAAACCAATAACAAGCAAAATGCACGTCAGGCGTATGTAGAATTAATGAAAGCCCAGGAATATGCAGGCTCTAGCTACCGCGATTTGTATCAACTTATCGAGTCGGCAAAACTTCAAGGAATTAGCAAGGTGTTTGTACAGATTCAAAATGGTAGTCAGTTTAATTTTCCTCCCAATTTTTTTGAAGAAATTTTGCAAGGAAATACGCAGCAGTTGAATAGCGATTGGGTACACTATTATTTTAAAGACAACGATCAAGTTCAATTCGACTATGTGTCAGTCGTAAAATTCTTGAACGTGCAAGTTTCACCCGACGATACTAAAAACTTGGATCGTGTATTCAAGAAAAAAGTGGAAGATGGATTTGAATATGTTTTAGATTCACGCGGTAACGTGAAAAAAGATACAGCCGGAAATGATTTGAAGAAAATTAAATACAAAGAAATTCAGTGCGCTTTGGTTGAAACGATTCAGCACAAACAAGCAATGCTCAATGGCGAAATATCGTTTTACGTACTTTTTCCTGCCGAGCGTTTGGTGGCCCAAAGGCCTTTTGGTTCCGAGTCTGTTTTCCTTCATGTATCAGCAAGAGCTATTGGTGATATTGCTGCTTTAGATGCTGAAGCCAAACAAAAAATTCAATCCAAACCAATTCCATTTCCAACGGATCATGAATTGATTTTCAACAATGCCATGCAAGTGCAAGAGAGCATTTTTAGGATCCTTCGATCCAATCAAAATCTATTTAAATAAACCAATTTGAAACTACATAAAAATATTGTTCAGGCTGTTATTGATGGCTTGGAAGAGATTTTCGGTAAAGGTGCCCAAGCCGATTATATTGTTAAGAAACAAATAAAATTAGATAGGAGATGGGGCTCCCGCGATCGGAAATTTATTGCCGAAAGCTTGTATGATTTGGTTCGTTGGTGGCGATGGTATTTAGCAATCGGAGCAATAAATTTGCAAGATGAACAACTTTATCAGAAAGTTTTTGGTGTTTATTTGCATGAAAAAGGTTTGGAAATTCCAAGTTGGTTAGAAATTCCTGCATTGGATTCGGAGGCCGTGAAAGAAGCAAAACATCGTTTAGAAAAAGATACTCAATTTCAAGCTAGCATTCCTGATTGGCTACACGAAATCGGTAAAAAAGAGTTAGGAGAAATTTGGGATCGCGAAATTAATGTCTTGAATCAGGAAGCACAAGTGGTTTTGCGCGCTAACACCCTTAAAACCACCAAAAGCAAATTGATGACTTTGTTGGAAAATGAAGGAATCGAGATGGAACTAATTCCCGGCATCAAAGATGGAGTTGCTTTAGCAAAACGAAGAGAATTAAGTTCCTTAAAAGCTTTTACAGAAGGATTGTTTGAAGTTCAAGATGCTTCTTCGCAAAGAGTAGCGCCGTTTTCTAAAGTAAAAAGCGGTCAGATTGTAATTGATGCTTGTGCCGGAGCAGGAGGAAAAACTTTGCATTTGGCTGCTCAAATGGAAAATGAGGGCAAGTTGTATGCTTTTGATGTGGAGGATTTTAAATTAAAAGAATTACGCAAACGAAGCAAAAGAGCAGGTTGTAAAATTAGTCGCCCACACTTACTTACAGATACGACGATTGAAGAGTTTAAAGCCAAAGCAGATGTATTGCTTTTGGATGCTCCATGCAGTGGTTTAGGCGTTTTACGACGGAAGCCCGATACGAAATGGAAGCTGACGCCCGAAAAGTTAGAAGAATACAAATCGGTTCAACATCATTTATTGAATAGTTATCCAAGCATGCTTAAAGTTGGAGGGACTTTGGTATATGCCACTTGTTCCATCCTACCATCGGAAAACGAATTACAAATTGCACGTTTTTTGAATGAGAATCCGGGAAAATACGAGTTGGAAGAAGAACAGAAAGTATTACCTAGCGAAGGATTTGATGGTTTCTATATGGCGCGTTTACGGAAACTAGCCAACTAATTCTTTGATAACAACATTCAATTGATTCAATGCTTTTTCGAGCAAGGAACGTGGACAAGCCACATTCATTCGCATAAAACCGCTGCCATTTTCGCCAAAAACAGTTCCGGCATTGAGTCCAATTCGTGCTTTATGAATTAGAAATTCAGTCAAAGCCTTATCCTCTAATTGTAAACTTTTGAAATTGATCCACAATAAATAGGTGCCTTCTGGTTTTACAAACTTTATTTGTGGTAAATTTGTTGCTAGATATTCTTGTGCAAAATCGATATTTCTTGATGTATAATCGAGCATTTGATCGAGCCAATTAGCACCTAGATTGTACGCCGCTTCAGTGGCAACATTCCCAAAAAGATTTCCATTGTTAAGGTGAAAAGCATTTAAAGCATAGTTGTATTTATCGCGAATTTCTTGATTTTCGATGATCGCAAAAGAAGTGCTTAATCCGGCCATATTAAAGGTTTTTGTGGGAGCCATAAACGTAATTGTTTGTTGTTTGGCTTCTTCAGAAAGGCTTGCAATTGGAAGGTGCTGATGCGATTTGTAAACCAAATCGGCGTGGATTTCATCACTGATAATCAAGATCTTATTTTCGATACAAATCTGAACTAGTTCTTCCAATTCCTCTTTCTTCCATACCCGACCAACCGGATTATGTGGACTACTCAGCAGAATCATTTTCGTTTTGCTATCTATTTTCGAGCGCAAATCATCCAAATCCATTTGATAATATCCTTCGGTTTCTTTCAAAGGATTGATAATCATTTCTCGTTCGTTATCAAGAATGCTTGTAAAAAAAGGAAAATATACCGGTGTTTGAACAATGATTTTATCTCCAGGATTCGTAAATGCCAAAATACTCACGGCCAAACCCGGAACAACACCCGGACTAAAACAGATACTGTTTTCTGGAATCTGCCAATTATGACGGATTTTTAGCCAGTTTTTGATGGATTTAAAATAACCTTGAGGTTTGATAGAATACCCGTAAATTTCGTGTTCAGCACGTTCAATAACGGCTTTTCGAATGCAGCTGGGCGTTGCAAAATCCATATCGGCTACCCAAAGCGGAATTACTTGGTCGGTGCCGAAAAAATGTTGGCGTAAATCGTATTTTACAGAGTTGGAGTGGGAGCGGTCGATGAGTTCGTCGAAATTGTAAATCATTCGGTTCGTATTTTTGTTTTCTGATAATTAATGAGAAAGTTGAGTAATTGATCGCTTTTAATTTGTTTTGCAATGATGATTTTTTCTCGATTCAATACAAATAAAGTGGGTGTGGAATATACATTATAGAGTTCGTGAAAATCTTGCGTATAACTTCGCGGACCGTTAACATTGATCCAACTTAATTTATTTTTTGCAATATACTCTTTCATTTCTTTCAGATTTGTATCCGCACAAACGGCAAAAACTTCCAAATCAAATTGCTTAGCGTATTTTGTGTAAAAAGCTTTTAGTTTGGGCGTTTCTTCTTTGCAATGGCTGCAATTTGGATCCCAGAAATACAACAAGGTATAGGCCTTGTTGATGTCGTACATCGATTGTGGAATTTTTTCTAGCGTTTGCATGACCAGGTTAGGGGCTTTTTTTCCAATCAACGAATTTCGACGTTTATTAGCTTCTCGAATAATATTTGAAAAAACGCCGTCGTTGAGCCAAGGTGCTTTTCCTTTGGTATAATAATGATCAACAAAATACACCAAAATAGCATCGTATCCCATTCGGTTCGATTCATCAAACTTAACAGTTAGATACCAGAGACTGTGTTTGTACAATTCGGATTCTTCGGGAATTTTTGCCAAAAATTCATCTATTTCTATGCATAAACTATCGGGATTTGGATGTGCAACTGAGCTAAAATAATAATCCAGTTTGTTATGAAAAACAGGTGTTCTAATCAATCTTTCGTCCTTGAAATTCACATCGTCCCAAAAATGTTTTTTATAGAATCGAAATGCCTCGATCGAATCATTTTTTCCGGTAGAATTTAGTTTCATCTCCGGACTTTTCATGGCGAGAAATAGCGTGCTAATAAAAGACTTCGGATAGGCTTCGATGATGGCTTCTTTGTAATCAGCAATATCTTGGTTTAGTACGTTTAATTTTTGATTGTAATAAGGAATGGAATCGTTTGTTTTCGGAAGAACCTTCAATCGTTGTTGATAGGCTTTAAGTTTTTTAAATTGGATGTTTGTATAAGATAAATAGTCAAAAAACAGCGCATTCTCATTCGAGCCTTTGACTTTCATTTTTTCGATGAGATTATCTAAATCCGAATCAAATTTCAAGTCTTGATTATCAGCAATTAGAAATTCGAAAATGGAGTTTTTTGCTTGTCCCACAACAATATAAATGCCTCCTTCTAATATTCCGTTTCCTTCAAAAACAAAATTGTTTTTTCCTTTTTTTTCGGCAGTATCCACCAAAAGCGTTTTATCAGCAAAATAGCTTGCAAGATAAAGCGTGCTATCTTCGATGCCTTTTATTTTGATTTCAATTTTATAATTTTCTTTATCCTGTGCTTGTGCCCAGAAAGGAAAAAGAAGGATAAAAAGATATAGAATTCGTTTGCCCATAATTTTTGTTTAATGATCTGCTAAATGGAATTTTTTTTCGCCGGCGCGAATTTCAACTTCTAAGAAATTTTCGGGTGGCGGAATCACGCACGACCAGCGATCGTGGTATGCACAATAGGGATTGTACGCATCGTTGAAATCTACAATTACCGTTTCTGTTTCCGGTATTTCTATATCAATGTATCTACCTCCGCCATAAGACTCTTTGGAGCTTGTTAGATCTTGAAAAGCAATAAATAAAAGATTGCCGTAAACGCTATCATCCACAAATTTCATGTTTTGTAAAATGCTCAATTCGAAAGGTTTTCCGTTTATTTTAAAATGCAAAATACCGTATTTCCGATAAATTGGTCTTCGGTCGGTTGAAGTAGTAAGTTCGTAGGGTAATTCATCAGGTGTTAGTTCTAGTTTTGCAGTAATCCGAAATTTTGGATCTATTGCAAAATAATCTAAACCCGTAAATTCAGCTAAATGCGCAGGATTTAAAGGACTTTTGGTAGAATCTGCATATTCCGTATTTTTCTCGTCGCGTTGGTTTTGAATTTTAGCGATATACTCTTTGGTTTCTTGGCTGGTGCATGCTCCAAGGAATAAACCAATAAAAATTAGTAAATAAAAGTTTGTTTTTTTCATAAGTCGTGGTTTAAGAAGTCGGAAGTGTAAACGTAAATTGACTTCCTTTATTTGGTTTGCTTTCCACCCAAATAATTCCATTGTTTTGTTGTATAAAATCTTTTGCTAATAATAATCCTAATCCTGAACCGCTTTCATTGGCCGTTCCTTTGGAGTTGTGAATGCCTTTGGATTCGAATATTTTCTTCAAATCATCTGGTAAAATTCCTTTTCCATTGTCCGAAATTGAAAATTCAACCATATCGACTTTGCTTTTGGTGGATATCGTAATTTTCCCACCTTGGTGCGTGAATTTAAGTGCATTGGAAAGCAGATTGCGAATGACCGTTGCGATCATATTCATATCTGCAAAGACCATTTTTTTGCCAGAAATATCCAATCGTACGGTAATCGATTTAAAATTGGCTTGATTTCTGAATATTTCGTAAATGTTCTGAATGTTTTCGTTCAAGTCGAATAGTTCAGGGTGTGTTTCTGTTTTACTGGTTTGAGTGCGAGACCAAAGCAGTAAATTATCTAATAACTCATAAATCGTTTGACTAGATCCATTAATCTCGTTCGAAATGGTAAACTTTTCTTCATCGTCCAATTGCTTCCATTGATCGATGATGAGATTGGAAAGCCCTAAAACAGAGTTGAATGGATTTTTAAGATCGTGACCAATGATAGATAGAAATTTTTCTTTGGTCAGATTTGCTTCTTGTAAAGAGCTGTTTTTTAGTCTTAGTATTTGTGCTGCTTCCTTATTTTTCTTTGCTTTTATTGAATTGAAATAGAGAAGCAACGAGATGATAATCAATAGAAAAACACAAATTCCGGCTCCAATGGTAAGATGGAATAAATGCAAATTGCTGTAGTAATTATCTAGCTCTAGTTTGGCTGTTTTTTCTTCCAACAATTTTTGCTCTAAATACTGCTTCTCGCTTTCGTATTTCCCTCGAATTGTATTTACTTGTTCCGATTGTTCCCAATTATATAAAGATTTATACGTCTCCAAATATTTATCTTTCGATTCCAGCGCTTTTAAATAGTTTTTTTGTTCAAGATACACGTTAGAATAGGCATCGTACGCTTTAAGTAAGGTGGTTTTATCGCCTAATTCACTGCCGATTTGAAGACCGGTTTGTAAATTTTTCATGGCTTCTTGGGGTAAACCAATTTTTTGGTATGAAATGCCAAGATTAATAGCATTATATGCAAGACCTTGTTTGTTGCCTAGCGTGTTGTTCAATTGTTC
>JAFGAK010000023.1 GCA_016933745.1 Bacteroidales bacterium | reverse complement strand
CCGGTTCCATGAATATTCTTAATTTGAATATTTGGGTCTTGATTGAGCATTTTCCGAAGTTTTGCAATGAAAACATCCATGCTTCTACCAATAAAATAATCGTTCGATCCCCAAATTTGTTTCAAAGCAAAATCGCGGGTTACCAATTGGTTTTTGTTCTTACAAAGTAGTTTCAAAAGCGCCGCTTCTTTACGTGTAAGTGTTTTGCTATTTGAATCGATTGAAAGAACCATGTTTTCATGATCGAATTGGTAAAGCCCAATTTCAAATATTTTTGGGATGCTTTCTTGTTTGTATTGAACAATGCAACGTTTAAGAATGGCTTCGATGCGTAAACTTAATTCTTCCGTGCTAAAAGGCTTGGTTATGTAGTCATCGCAACCCATTTTAAAACCTGTAATCCTATCTTCTTTGAGTGTTTTGGCAGTTAAAAATATGATTGGAATTGTCTTGTCTAAATTCCGTATATCTTGAGCAAGAGAGAACCCATCTTTTTTGGGCATCATCACGTCTAGTATGCACAGATTAAATTCTTCTTCTTTAAATGCATGCAAGCCTTCTTCACCATCTTTTTTTAAGATTGTTTCATAGCCTAACATTTCTAAATAATCTTTAAGAACCAAGCTGAGATTTGCGTCATCTTCAACAAGTAATATTTTTGCTTTTGTTTCCATTCCTATATATTTCGTAATTCATTAAAGGGAAGATAAATTTCAAAAGTTGATCCAATACCAAAGGTACTGTTTAATCGAATATAGCCTCCATGCTCTTTTACCATTTTTTCAGCATAAAACAATCCCAATCCAAATCCTTTAACATCGTGAATATTTCCGGTATGTACACGGTGAAATTGCTTGAAAATATATTCTTGATCTTGCGGTTTTATGCCAATTCCTTTGTCTTCGACGGAGATTAAAATGCCTTTTTTAGCATTTTTGGTTCGAATTGTAATTTCCGGTGGATTAGGTGAATATTTGTTTGCGTTATCGATTAAATTATGAATAATGTTAGTGAAATGCATTTTGTCTGCCCGGATTTTTGATCGTGCTGCAGAGAAAATTTTAGTGATTGAACCATTTCTGTTGTGGATGAATATTTCGCTGTTATGGATAATGTCGTCAAGCATTTTATGCACATCCATTTCCTTCTTTCTAATCTTGAAAAGTCCTTTATCAAGAACTGCCAATTGTAGTACTTGTTCCACTTGATTTCTTAAACGAACATTTTCGTCGTAAATAATTTGAGCATATTTTTTTGTACGATCGATGTTACTTTGCACTTCAGGCCTTAATAGCATTTCACTTGCCAGTGATACGGTAGCAATGGGCGTTTTGAATTCATGTGTCATGTTGTTTACAAAGTCATTCTTCATCAAATTTATTTTCTTTTGTCGATAGGTAACAATGACCGTATAGACGAAACTGAATCCGATAATAAGCACAAAAAGGGCAGATAGGGAAAAACCACCCGCCATGTTTTTAAGTACAACTTGATCTAAATTTGGGAAGTAGATTGCTAAGTAATAGGGCGACCCGCTTCGCAAACAACCCAAAGAAACCCGATAATCCGTTTCAATAATTTGTTGTTCGAATTGATTGAACTTACCACCGAGCAGTTGGCTCGATCCATTATGATACACGCCAAATTCATAATCATTTGGGAGGTGTGTTCCTATTAATTCCAATACGATAAGAGAATCTATTAAGGAGTAATTCAAGTTTTCGAAAGCCGTTTTATCTGTATAGAGACTATCTTGTACTAAAAAAATGCGACAATTCTGATGACTATTTTGCATCTCAAACAAATTGTTCGAGACAGCTTTTAGTCCCATATGAACTTGTTTGTGAAAATGGTCTTTCTTTAGCTCAAACGCATTCTTGATCCAATATACCTGAGAAATAACAATCCCGATAATGGCCACAGAAGTGAGTAAAATGAGTAAAATGCTGATGCGTTTGTTCATGGTCAATAAAAATACCTACATGCTTTTAACTTTCTTCAAAATTAGCAGAAATTATCAATTATTAAATTCTAATTAACAGCTCCTTAACAGTTCTTAACAAGCGCTTAACACCAAGCAAGGAATTGCATGTATATATTTGTCGACATATGTTTCAATTTATTCACCTGCTTTAGAGTACAATTTAGTTCATTCTTTCTTGTTTATAAAGCACAAACTTAAATCGCATGAAGAAATTATTTACAGGAATAGCTACCTTATCTTTTGTTTTTGTTTTAGCCTTTTCGGCTAATGTAATTGCATCTTCAAATAAGGATGATGATCCGAAAACTAAAGTGGAAAAAGTAGAAAAGAAAAAAGAATGCAAAACAACTTGCGACAAAACACAGAAGAAAGAGTGTGTTAAAAAAGAGGAAGCAAAGAAAGGATGTTGCAAGAAATCAAGCGAAGTTAAAAAGTAATTTAGTTTAATTATCATTTAGTTTTTTAGCTCCTCTCGATTATTCGGGAGGAGTTTTTTTTATTAAAAAAGCCTTGAGATTATTCTCAGGGCTTTTAATATTTTAAATAAATTGATTTTATTTTTTTCTCTTTGGCGTTTCGGGAGTTGTAGACCCAGCTTGCGAAGCTTTAGGACTTAACAAGACCATGGTTCCTAAAGCAGTAAAAGCAGCATAGGTTCCCATTTTTTTCAGCGCGTCTTTTCTGGTGATTTCTTTTTTATTTTTTGTTTTCATGTTGAATCTTCTT
>JAFGAK010000282.1 GCA_016933745.1 Bacteroidales bacterium | reverse complement strand
TTCTCGAAATAAAACGTTTGGGCTAGCAGACTGGTGGGCAATAGAAGCATTGCCAAAAAAACCGGCTTCAGATAATTCCAAAGCCGGTTTCTAAAACGACTATTCATAGTGAATCGGTTTTATTTTTCTTCTTGTTTAACTTGGTTTGCCGGTGTTATCTCGGCTTGTTTTTTAATGAAGAAGAATGTACCATTTTCGTCAGCAAATCCATCAATTTTACCAAATTGAGGTTTTTGTTGATTTTCATTTACCACGGCATCAGTCACTTTGAGTACAATCGCTTCTATAGGAACACATTGTTCAGAATCGTTGATTAATGTATTTGCAAATGTTTTTGTAAACTGCGAGTTATCGGAAGCCAATTCATATCCTGCAGAAGAAAATACTTGCGAAGATTTGAATTTAGTAGCACTTTCATCGGCACAGCTTTTAATTTCAGGATCTGAGCGCATCGCTTGATAGAAAGATGGGCCCGATTCACAAGCATCTGTAATAACAAGTGTGTGGGTAATATCGCTTGCATACACCTGCATACTAGCTTTTAAATTATTGATATTGAAATAGCTAAATTCATCTGTGCGATCTGCATCTACCGGAATCCAATAACCAACTTCGTTTAAGAATTTTCCATGACCTGCATACCAAATTACCAAAGAATTAACATGGTTTCTTTTTACTAAATCGCGTAATTCGATAGAGAAAAATTTATCCATTTGAGCTTTGGTCATGTTTTGCTTATGAATGATATTATGAACTTGATAATTCGACAATGCAGATTTCATCAATCGAGTGTCTTTTACCGGACCATCAAGCGAAGCAAAGGACTCATACGCAGAATTCTCGATAAACACCACCCATGTTTTTCCCATTGGATTGTTATCACCTAAAACAGCGCTTTCTCTGTTAAGGAAGTATTCGCGCTCTAATTTATTGTCGTAAATATCTGTTACAGCAACGGTTACTTTGGATTGAGCTTTTAAATCGATCGATGTAGAGAATCCAGGGTTTTTCTCGTCTTTATTAAAAGGAATAATTGCACCATTGAAGGTTATCGACTTGATTAAACTTTCGTCGTTGATATTTCCTTCCATATAAACAACAGAGCCTGTATTATCTAAATACATCTGATTTTTATCATCGATAAATGGAATATTGAAAGAGATCTTTGGAATATCATTTTCAACACGTACAATTTTGTATTTGGTTGTATTAACGTTTCCGTAGGAGTCTTCGGCAGTAATGCTAAATTCATCTCGATCAGCTAGGCTTAATTTGGCCATGTATTCGTAATCGCCATTGTTATTCAATGGAACGATGTATTTTCCGTCAGGAGTATACCGATCAACCAGCTCCCCGCCATTCACTGAAATATCTTCAATTCCACTTTCTTCTTTTACTACAAAGTGCAATTCAACTTCTTTTTGATTGAAAGTAACTCTAATTTCATCGTTTGCAAAGTTCTTGTTTGTCACTGCAATCATTGGCTTGTTACTTTCGCGTTTTAAATCAAACAAGCGCGTTTTAGCATAATCCAATATTTCGCTATTTACGTCTTTTATTTTTGCGACAGTGGTAATTTTAGTAAAATCAAGAATAGCTGCATCTTTACGTGTGATAACATCATATGCTTTTGCACGTTTATAAAGCGCATAAACATTCTCCGGATCGGCGTTGATTACTTGCGAATAATCAGCAATTGCGTTCATATGCTGACCAAATTCGAAATACAAATCTCCACGGTAATTGATCAAATCGGCATTATCGGCATCCGATTTGTAGAGAACAATGATTTTAGATAAATCGTTGATTGCTTGTGGAAAATCCATTTTTTTATGGTAGGAATCGACGCGTGTTAAAAACGCTTTTTTATTGTCTTTAGATATCGACATGACGGTATTAGCTTCCATAATGGCAGCATCGTATCTAGCTTGTTCAAAAAGGGCTTTGGCTAGATAATTATGCGCATCAATGTGGTTTGGGTTTTCTGCAATTACAGAACGAAATGCAGCTTCGGCAGCTGTATAATTCTTTAAAATATATTCCAAATCACCAATGGCATAATAGGTAGGCGCTAATTCTTTTACATCCAAAGATAATTTTGCATAATGCAGCGCTTTTTGCCATTCTTGTATTTGATACAAAGCATTGATTTGACGAGCATAAATAGCAAGGTCTTTTTTCTCAAAACCCAAATAAACGGCATATTTTTCAGCTGCTTTCGCAAAGTTTTTCACATCGTAATTTAAATTCCCGTTGAACAACCAAGCATTCACATTGGCTCGATCCAATTTGTTAACTGCATCGTAATCCTCGATGGCTTTTTCCGGCTGATTGGTTTTTTCATAAGCTTGCGCCCGATCAAAATAGGCATCGGTGTAATTTTTATCTAATTCGATGGCTTTGGTAAAGCCCGGAATAGAAGCTGTATACATTCCTTTTTTAAACTCTTTGGAGCCCTCTTTGTAAAAATCTTTGGGTTTCTCCTGAGCATACAAGGTTAGCGTTGATAGAAACAAGCTAAGGACTAGGTAAATAAATTTAGTTTTCATGGCATTTTATTTTTGGGGATAATTTCCTTTTTTATAACCAACAAAGGTAGTCATATTTTCCACAATTCGCAACAAATCAAGGGCTTTTCTCGAACAATACAGGCAATTTTTAACGCTTATTTATGAAATTTCTTCCTGAATTTTAGCTTTATTATCTTAACGTTATACGAACGACTGTCTTTTTTTCGTTCTTTTGCTGAAGA
>JAFGAK010000022.1 GCA_016933745.1 Bacteroidales bacterium | reverse complement strand
ATGGCCATTGTGAATCCGGCCATGTTGCAGATTTACGATGAAATACCTGCTGAACTTTTAGTTTTAGTGGAAGATTTGGTTCTAAACCGAAGAAAAGATGCTACCGAACGTTTATTAACTTTTGCGCAAAATAATTTAAGTGATGGTAAAGCCAACTCACCTGAGCAACTAATGGAATGGCGCAACGAAAATGTAGGGAAACGCTTGGCACATGCATTGGTAAAAGGAATTACTGATTTTATCGAAGACGATTTAAAAGAGGCACAAAAAGAATTCGAATTTGCTTTACATATCATCGAAGGTCCATTGATGGACGGAATGAATATTGTAGGCGATTTATTTGGAGCAGGCAAAATGTTTTTACCTCAAGTAGTTAAAAGTGCACGGGTAATGAAAAAAGCCGTGGCTTACCTACTCCCTTTTATCGAACTGGAAAATGCTGGCGAAAAAGTAAGTGCCGGAAAAGTACTTCTTGCAACCGTAAAAGGCGATGTGCATGATATTGGTAAAAATATTGTAGGTGTCATTTTAGGCTGCAACAATTTTGAAGTGATTGATCTTGGCGTGATGGTTCCAACAGAAAAAATTGTTCAAACAGCAATAGATGAGAAGGTGGATATTGTGGGTTTGAGTGGACTGATAACACCATCCTTAGAAGAAATGGTTCATGTTGCTGCAGAAATGGAACGACGGAATTTATCCATTCCAATACTCATTGGCGGAGCTACAACATCAGAAATTCATACGGCCGTAAAAATTGCGCCAGCTTATCAAGCACTTGTGGTTCATGTAAAAGATGCATCGAGAAGTGTTCAAATAAGTAGCCAGTTAATTTCAAGCACTTTGCAAACTTCTTTTTTCGAAGCGATAAAAACAAAATATCAAAATCTAAGAGAAAAGCATGCACTGAGCAAACAAGAAAAGCAATTCCTTTCACTTGAATATGCACGCAAAAATGGCTATCCATTCAACCTAAAAACAGCATATATCCAAAAACCTAAAAAATTGGGCGTATTTACAGAACAATTCTCAGTCGCAGAAATTCGTCCATGGATCGATTGGACTTTCTTTTTTCACGCCTGGAAAATTAGCGGGAAATTTCCTGCCATATTCGAGGATCCCATCAAAGGCAGTGAAGCCAAGAAACTTTGGGAAGAAGCTCAAGTGATTCTTGATCAAATGGAAGCAGATTATCGGATTCAACCCAAAGCTGTGTACGGATTATTTCCTGCAACCAAACAAAACGAAACGGTGCATATTTTTGAAGACGAAACCAAACAAAAAAGAATAAGTAACTTTGAGTTTTTGAGAAATCAGGAAACCAAGGAAAAGGGAATTCCAAACTTGTCTTTAGCAGATTTTATTGCTCCTGATGATGCTGAAAAAACAGATTATATCGGCGCTTTTGTGGTTTCTACAGGAGAAGGTGCAGAAACGCTTAGTCAGGAATACAGCAAACAAGACGATGATTACAACAGCATCATGGTCAAAGTACTTGCCGATCGTTTGGCAGAAGCTTTAGCCGAATACTTGCATTACCTAATTCGCACCAAACATTGGGCTTATTCGCCTGAAGAAGTGGCTGATATTCCAAGCATTATCCGAGAAAAATATCGAGGCATTCGTCCGGCTCCGGGCTATCCTGCTTGTCCGGAACACTCTGAGAAAAAAGTACTATTTGATTTACTGAATGTGGAAAATAACATGGGTGTAAAACTTACGGAAAATTATGCGATGTATCCACCATCAAGTGTTTCGGGTTATTATTTTGCCCATCCTGAAAGTCAATATTTTAATGCTGGCAGCATTGCGCAAGATCAGCTAATTGATTATGCAGAACGTAAACACATTTCGCTCGAAAGAGCAAAAAGCTTACTAAGTCACAACCGTTAAAACCAAAATAACCATGAAAGTTACCGAACATATACAACGAGCTTCCAAAACGCTATTTTCTTTTGAATTGTTACCTCCTTTAAAAGGAGAGCAATTCAGTCAAATTGAAGATAAGATTAATCCGCTTTTGGAATTCAATCCAGCATACATTAACATCACCTATCATCAAGAAGAAATTGTTTATGAAAATTTGCCTAGCGGACTGTTAAAAAAACGCACCGTTCGTAAACGTCCGGGTACGGTTGGAATCTCATCTGCCATCCAGTACAAAACCGGAATTGATGTGGTTCCACATTTAATTTGCGGTGGATTTACGCGTGAAATTACCGAAAATGCATTGATCGATTTACACTTTTTAGGAATCGATAATCTCTTGCTTTTACGAGGTGACCCGCCTGCAACGCAGAAATTTTTTGTGCCCGAAACCGACGGAAATGCTTTTGCCGTTGACTTGGTCAAACAAGCTAGCAATCTAAACAAAGGCATATACTTAGAAGAAGGTTTGGAAAATGCGCATCCAACTAATTTTTGTATTGGTGTTGCAGGTTACCCCGAAAAGCATCCGGAAGCGCCTAATTTACAAAGTGACTTAATCAACCTGAAAGCCAAAGTGGACGCGGGCGCTGAATATATTGTTACCCAAATGTTTTTCGATAATAGCAAATATTTTCAATTTGTTAAAAGCTGTCGCGATGCAGGAATAAGTGTACCCATCATTCCCGGAATAAAACCACTTTCAACAAAAAGCCAATTAATCGCTTTGCCACAAACTTTTCATGTGGATATTCCACAAGAATTAGCTGCTGAAGTGCAAAAATGCAAATCAAAAAATTCGATTTACGAATTGGGGATTGCATGGAGTATTGCTCAAAGCAAAGAATTAATAGCTGCAGGTGTTCCTGTTTTGCATTATTATACCATGGGAAAATCCGATAATATCCAAAGAATCGCGAAAGCTGTTTTTTAAAAAAAACAACATCTCATACTTCTGTAAAAACACAAAGTTTAACATCGTAAACAGGGTGAAATATCACTTTTAGTACCTTGAATATTTCGGGCTATTTTTTAAGTTTCAACCTCTTTTTAAAGCTTGATTTTTTAGTCTTTTTTTACTTCATTTTGAAGGTAAATTATTCTAAAACTCTAAAATAAGAAACGGAATTATTCTTTTAAGAAACGTAAATTAAAAATCAAAGGATTTTTAGCACATAAATCATCCAATAAAACCCTTTTATAAATCATCGATATTTTTTATCATTGTATTGAATATCTGATAATTAAAAAATTTACTTGTAAATATTAGAGCGTAAGAACGATCGTTTTTTTCTTCAAATTTTATTTTCAATTAATATCCATATTCAATCCAAAAATGATATAACATTGCATAATATTTGAGTACATAAATTTAGTAGTAACAAAACCCATTTTATCATCCAATATTTTTCGTTAGAAAAGAGATGAAAACAAAAAATGTACCTTTGTCGACCTCTTCAACCAAGTTTGAAGATTTTGACGAACCTCCGCCTTCCGGTTTCCGTTCAGTATCACCAAAAAACCCGTCGAAAAATGTTTTTGAATTAAAAATCAAAGCGTTTCCGATATCCGTAAAATCACTTGATTTTAAAGATCGACATTTTCCAGATGTAACGGTTGAACAATGGTCGGATTGGAAATGGCAAGTACGCAACAGCTACACTTCTTTTGATCAGCTTGAAAGTATTTTAGAACTTTCTGGTGACGAAAAAGGATTTAAAGAGCAAGCTTTGAATTTGCCTATTCGTATTACACCCTATTATGCGAGCTTATTAGATGGCAACGACGCTTTGCAACCATTGCGTAAAACCATGGTTCCAGTTTTAGACGAGTTAAAAGTTTCGCCTGGCGAAGAGTCTGATCCTTTGGGAGAAGAAAATGACAGTCCGGTTCCTTTGCTTGTTCATCGCTATCCCGACCGTGTATTATTTCTTGTCACCGGATTTTGTTCCGCCTTTTGCAGATACTGCACTCGTTCTCACATGGTTTCCAAGAAGGATAAGATGCATGCAACAACATCGCAAATAGACGAAGCGATTGCCTACATCCGTTCGCACAGCGAAGTGCGCGATGTAATTATTTCAGGAGGCGATCCGCTTACACTTTCTGACGAACGCTTGGAGTACATTCTTTCTCGATTGAGAGCGATTGAACATGTGGAATTTATTCGCATAGGCTCAAAAGTTCCCGCGGTTTTACCAATGCGGATTACACCTGCGCTAACTCAAATGTTGAAAAAATACCACCCTGTATTTTTAAGTTTACACTTTACCCATCCAGATGAGCTAACTCCTGAAACAAGAGAAGCTTGTATTCGATTGGCCGATGCAGGAATTCCTTTGGGAAGTCAAACCGTATTATTAGAAGGCGTAAACAACCGTGTGGAAGTGTATAAAAAACTCGCACATGAATTACTTAAAGTTCGTGTTCGTCCATATTATTTATACCAATGCGACCCAATACCTGGCTCCGCACATTTTAGAACGAAAGTTGCAGACGGATTAAACATTATTCGCGGATTACGCGGTTTTACATCTGGTTATGCTGTTCCTCAATTTGTGATTGATGCACCAAAAGGTGGAGGCAAAATTCCATTACTTCCTGAATATGTAGAAGGAAAAGAAAATGGTGATTTATTGCTCCGGAATTATGAAAATAAGCTTTTCAAATATCCCGATTACACCTAAAAAACAAATTATAAACAGATGAAAATAGGTTTAACATTCGATTTACGTTCCGAATACCTTAAAATGGGTTTTACCGAAGATGAAACTGCCGAGTTTGATCAGGAAGGAACGATCGAAGCCATCGAAAATACACTAAATCAATTGGGTTTCGAAACGGAACGAATTGGTCATATCAAACAATTAGTTACTCGCTTAGCGGCTGGAGAAAAATGGAATTTAGTATTTAATATTTGTGAAGGAATGCATGGAAACGGTCGCGAAGCGCAAGTACCTGCTTTGCTCGATGCTTATGCCATTCCTTATGTCTTTTCTTCTCCGCTGGTTTTGGCCTTAACATTGGATAAATCTTTAACCAAAAGAGTAATCCACTATGCAGGTATAGCAACACCGGAATTCCATATTGTGAATGCTCTTGACGATATTCCGAAGGTGAACTTACCTTTTCCTTTGTTTGCAAAACCCATTGCCGAAGGAACCGGAAAAGGAATCAATGGCAAATCTGTTATCAACACAAAAGAAGAGTTAGCAGATCGTTGCACTTCGCTTTTAAAAGAATATAAACAAGCTGTTTTGGTGGAGTCTTACCTACCGGGAAGAGAATTTACAGTAGGAATTGTTGGAACAGGCTCCGATGCCAAAGCTGTTGGCACCATGGAAATCTTTCTAAATGAAAAAGCCGAAAAAGGGGTTTATTCCTATATCAACAAGGAACAATGCGAAGATTTAATTGAATACAAACCAACTTTTGGTGCCGACAAAGCATCCTGCGAAAAACTGGCTTTAGACGCTTATCGCTTGCTTGGCTGTGAAGATGCAGGACGGATTGATATTCGAATGGACAAAAATGGCATTCCCAATTTCTTAGAGATAAATCCGCTCGCCGGCATTCATCCGGAGCATTCCGATTTACCCATTTTAAGCAAACTCAACGGAATTACGTATGAAGAATTGATGAGCCAGATTATGAAATCGGCAATCAAAAAAGTAAAGAAATAAATTGGCAGAAATGGAAAAAGCAATTATTCTTATTAATGACTTAAGTGTAGATGCTACGCTCGACGAATTAGACGTGCTGGATCAAGCAAGTACGGTAGAATTTGCTTTGGAAGAATTAGGATATCAAACAGAGCGATTGTTTGTAGATTTAGACCTAGCAAAAGCAGCTGATAATTTGCACGAAGCAAATCCAGCTTTTGTGTTTAATTTGGTAGAAAGCTTGGAAAAAGACGCGAAACTCATTCATCTCGCAACCTCTTTGCTAGAGCACCTCAAAATCCCTTTTACAGGCTGTAGAGCTGAAAGTATGTTTCTGACAAGCAATAAAATTCTTACTAAAAAAATGTTGCTTGCCGCAGGAATTGCCGCGCCAAAACAAATAAATCCATTAGGTAATGAAGCTAATCCTGCAATGCAATACATTGCCAAGCCAATTTGGGAAGATGCTTCGGTTGGGATTTCAGATGAAAATATTCTGCTTGGAGATCCATCCATTATTGATTCGTTTTTAAAGAAGCATCCTGATAGGAGCTATTTCTTTGAAGAATTTATCAGCGGACGCGAATTCAATATCTCTGTTTTAGGCGGCAGCAGCGGGCCAGAAGTTTTACCTATACCGGAAATCGTTTTTGAAAATTACCCAAAAGACAAACCTCAAATCATTGGTTATAAAGCCAAATGGGATGAGGCCTCCTTTGAATATCATCATACGAATCGCGCGTTTGGAATTGAGCAAAAAGAGCCGGAATTAGCAGAAAAATTAAAGCAAATTTGCCTCGAAACCTGGAATTTATTTGGCTTAAAAGGATACGCTCGTATCGATTTACGTGTTGATTCTAATGGGAAACCTTGGATCTTAGAAATCAACGCAAACCCCTGTTTATCAGAAGATGCCGGATTTTATGCTGCCATGCAAGAAGCCGGATATACTTTTCCGCAAGTTGTAAAACAAATACTAGAAGACGCATGGAACTAGCAAAAAATTATCTCCGGAGAGAGGTTAAAAAAACAGATCCCGCAACCATTCAGAAAATAGTGACTTCGACCGGTTTTTTTACTGATGAAGAAATAGAAATTGCCGTTAGTTTGGCCGACGAATACTTGTACAAAGGAATTGAAAGTGGTTATCAATTTATTTTTATCGAGCGAAACAAACAAACCTTAGGCTATTCTTGTTACGGAAAAGTTCCAGGAACAAAAACCAGTTATGCGCTTTATTGGATTGCCGTTGATTCCAAATTCAGAAACCAAGGTTTAGGAAAAATTCTTTTAAAAGAAACCGAAAATGATATTTTTGATCAAGGCGGAACAGGCATTTATGTCGAAACTTCTTCGAGAGAATTATACATTCCTACACGAACTTTCTACGAAAAAAACGACTATCTATTAAAAACACGTTTTGAAGATTATTACGATGTGGGCGACGATTTGGTGTTTTACGTAAAATACAAACAGTAAAATGTTCCGAATCAGAAAAATATCAAATCCGTATCTAGCTGTCAATATTCAGGCTATCGAACAAGTTAAACGATTGATCGACAAACAGTTTGATGCCATTGGAAAAGAAAAAATTGATATCATCACCGATCAATTAATCGATCCTTTAAAGTATCGCTTTCATGCGATGCTGTTTGTAGCCGATAATTATACCGAAAACATCAAAGGATTTGCACTATTACTGCACATGCCAGATTTTCAGTTTTATTATCTGGATTATATTGCTGTAACACCCGGAAAAACATCTTCAGGTGTTGGGGGCGCTTTGTATCAACGCGTTAGAGAAGAAGCTCAATCGGTAAATGCAAAAGGTATTTTTCTGGAATGTTTACCCGACGATCCGTTGTTGAGCAAAAACCCGGACATTCTAGCCCAAAACAAACAACGACTCGCTTTTTACGAAAAATACGGAGCTCGACCCATTATCAATACAAAATACGAAACTCCCGTAAAACCAGAAGACAGCGATCCGCCTTACTTGGTTTTAGATTATTTAGGAAATAAGGAAGCGCTTTCGAGTGAGTATGTAAAACAAGTAATTAATGCTATTTTACATAGGAAATATGGAGACTATTGTCCCGAAAAATACATTCAAGAAGTGGTTGAAAGTGTAAGAGATAATCCTATTCAATTGCGACCATTCAAATATTTGAAGAAAAAGAAAGAAGCGACAGCAATACATCAACCTTCAAAAAGAAATATCACGCTGATCATCAACGATAAACAGGACATTCATCATGTGAAAGACCGTGGATATGTTGAAGCCCCCGTTCGAATTAAAAGCATTTTAAAGGAGTTAATTCCTACCGGGATTTTTGCAGAAATCGAAGCAAAAAGCTATCCCGATCATTTTATTACTGCTGTTCACGACCCAAAATACGTGAAATACTTTAAAACGGTTGTCGAAAAAATTGCAGATGGAAAGTCCGTATATCCCTATGTTTTTCCAATCCGTAATAATACCAAACCGCCCAAAGAATTGAGTGTTAGAGCCGGTTATTATTGCATCGATACTTTTACGCCGCTCAATAAAAACGCCTATTTAGCTGCAAGATCGGGTGTAAATTGCTCACTTACTGCTGCTGATTCTATCTTGCAAGGAAAAAGAGCTGCTTATGTTTTAACTCGTCCTCCGGGCCATCATGCCGAAGAAAATGTATTCGGTGGTTTTTGTTATTTTAACAACAACGCCATTGCCGCAAACTATCTTTCTAAGTATGGAAAAGTAGCCATTTTAGACATTGATTATCACCACGGAAACGGACAACAACAAATATTTTACAAACGTGCCGATGTTTTAACGATATCCATTCACGGACATCCAAGTTTTGCTTATCCCTATTTTTCAGGTTTTACAAATGAAAAAGGCGAAAGCGACGGATTAGGTTTTAATTTCAATCACGCCTTGCCTGAAACGATAAGTCCCGAAAAACACAAAGAAACGTTGATGCTGGCTATTCAATCCATCAAAAAGTTCAAAGCTGATTATTTGGTGGTTGCACTTGGTTTGGATACAGCAAAAGGCGATCCAACAGGAACTTGGCCTTTACGCACTTCTGACTTTCACTCCAACGGAAACTTAATTGGTGCACTTGGTTTACCCACCTTATTTATTCAAGAAGGTGGATATAAAACACAAGTTTTAGGTAAAAATGCCAAAGCCTTTTTTAGCGGATTTTACGAAACGATCGTTTAAAATTCTTTCTGAAAATATTCTGATCTTTCGTGGCAACCTTTCTATTTTTTGATGCACTTTTGCAATCTACTTGAACACTGTTTAAAAAAACCGTATGGATTCTTTTTTCTTAAATTTCGATTGGTTCACTTATGTGATTTTACCACTTTTAATATTTTTAGCTCGCATTGTTGATGTTACCCTTGATACACTTCGAATTGTTTTTGTTTCGAAAGGCGATAAATATTTAGCTCCTTTTTTAGGTTTTTTTGAAGTCTTGATTTGGTTAATTGCCATAACTCGAATCATGCAAAACCTAGATAATGTAACTTGCTATATTGCTTATGCAGCGGGATTCGCCACCGGAAATTACTTCGGTTTGATTATCGAAGAACGATTAGCAATGGGCGTTCAAATGTTTCGGATTATTACACAAAAAGAAGCGTCAACATTGATTGAAAGTTTGAAAGAAAACGGCTACGGCATCACTTCCATCGAAGCAAAAGGAAGTACAGGAGATGTAAACGTTATTTTTTCGGTAGTTAAACGAAGTGAAAGTCAAAAAATCATCGAGCTTATCAATCGCTTTAATCCAAACGCATTCTACTCCATCGAAGATGTCCGAAGAGTAAACGAAAAAAACACAACGCTCGCGAGCAATGCAAGAAGAATCATTCCGCGTTGGATGAAAAAAGGACGTTAAACCGAATTCCGACTT
Source organism: Bacteroidales bacterium (assembly GCA_016933745.1). Lineage (GTDB taxonomy): Bacteria > Bacteroidota > Bacteroidia > Bacteroidales > UBA12170 > UBA12170. The sequence goes on along the minus strand of JAFGAK010000022.1, from coordinate 10,129 downwards.
GCATTGATATTTCCAAAAAGAGATCTCATCACCATTTTTTCGTAATCATTAACAAAATCATCATTATCAGCATCTTGAGCTTTTTGTATTTGGATAAGCGCATATTGCTGAATAGCTAATAAAGGCAAAACTACTTTTTCGCGAAGCTGAATACTCATTCTACTTCTGGCATTATCCTCCAACAGTTCTTTGTAACCCGAAACTTTCAAAACCATTTCTTTGCTCAATAAAAACTCTTCGTGAATCAATTTCCAAAATCCACCAAATTTAGGATCGTTCTCCATGTATTGGGTAATCGCAAAATTGGTTTTACTCATGCTTTGCATACTATTACCAATCAGCGCTTTAAAGAAGGTAGAATGTTTATACAAATCGATGCAAGCTTGCATATTTCCTTTAGCTTCCTGCTCTTTAAGGGCGCTACCTACACCATAAAATCCGGGAACATTTTGTTTTAACTGACTCCAAGCTCCAACAAACGGAATGGCTCTCAAATCTTCAAATTTCAACTTACCATCACCTCCACGTTTAGAAGGGCGACTGCCAATATTAGCCAAACCATAGTATTTTAGGGTACTTCTTTCTTCTAAAAAAGGAATAAATAACTCGTGATTTTTTAAAGCTTGGTATTTTAAATAACTGTTATTAGATAATTCATCGATGAGTTTTCGTTGATCGAAATTCAAATTAGAACTTGCTTTATCGTATAAATTATTTTCAATTCCGGCAGTTATTAAATGGCCCAAATTATGAATAGCCGCTTCTTTATGTCCATAATGCGAGCTGATTGTTTGACCTTGCACCGTAATTTGAATTTGATGACTTTCGATTTTCTTTCCCATAGCAGAATAGAATAAATGCGAATTTCCTCCACCACGTGCAGGTGGTCCACCTCTGCCATCAAAAAACAACACATCTACTTGGTTTTCTCTCGAAACTTTGGTTACTTCTTCTTTGGCTTTAAAGATAGCCCAATTAGCCATTAAATAACCGCCATCTTTGGTTCCGTCAGAAAAGCCAAGCATAACTGTTTGTCGGTTTTCCCGATTTTCCAAATGTTTTCTATACGTTGTATTTGAATAAATAGCGGTCATGGATTCGCTTGCATTTTTCAGATCTTCGATGGTTTCAAAAAGCGGTATAACATCCAAACTTAAAGTCTCATTTCCCCAAGCACACATTTTAGCTAAAGCAAAAACTTTGGCCATATCCAATGAACCTCTACAATTGCTAATGATGTATCGATGCGATCCTTTTTCGCCATTTAATTGCTGAATTTCTCTAATAACTTCAAAAGATTCAAGCGTGTCACTTGTAATCGCTTCTTTGTATATTGATCGATCAATGCGTTGATCTATTTGAAGCAAAAACTGAATCTTTTCGCTCTCAGAGAGGGAAAGATAGTTTTTAAATATTGCTGAATTTTGCTCCACAACCGAATCAAAAGCTTTCGAAATTACACGACTGTCTTGTCGTATATCGATGCTTGCGAAGTAAAAACCAAAAAGATGAACCTTTCTTTTAAACGAAATCAATTTATCCAGAAACAAACTTTGATGTTTTTCAATTAAGACGTTTTCTATTTCATCAAGTTTATTTAAAAGAAAATGAATATCCACATTTTTTTCTGCATTCGGATGCGTTAACTCCAGATAAAAAAGTTCGTCTAGATCGTTTAAAACTTCTGCAATTCCCGGAAAACTTAATCTTCTTTTCAGTTGTTTTATTTCCTGATAATAATTTGTTACCAAAGAAAAACGCAGTCTTTTAGCTACTTTACGAGTTGTGTCAACACTTACAAAAGGATTTCCGTCACGATCGCCACCAGGCCAAAATCCAAAGCTGATAAGTGGGTTATTTGCAATGTTTTCTAGAGAAAATTGCTGATCCAATTTATCCAATAAATCGCCTGCTGCGAAATAGAAAATATTAACCAAATACCAAATCAAGGATTGCGCTTCGCTGAATACCGAAGGTTTTTCTTTTCGATAAAACGGAGTTCTTCCCAACTGTTGTAATAAATCTCGCGCTGTCGAAATATCGCCATTCTCAACTGCTTTTGTTAAGTCGTTTGAAATGGCAAGAACGGATCCCGGATAAAATTGCGTTGGATGCGCTGTAAGCACAACCCGAATTCCAAATTGCTCAAGCACGGATTTCATCTTTTCTTGCAACTCGAGACGATTCACTTTTGCGCTCATTCGTTCCCAAGACCCGGATGCTTCAAGGCGATGAATTTTGGAATAAGCCGCTTCTTCCAAAGCATCTATCAATACAATTTGTCGTTCAATGTACTGAATACTTTTGAACAAAAAGCTTATCTTTTCATCTTCGGTAAAATAAGGTTTATGTTCCGCTAAAAAGATATCAATGATCGCGGTAGGCGATAAACCTTTATTAAACCCTTTTTCGCAAGCATCTTGCAATAAAGGTAAAAGCAATCCGGTTTGCTCAACTGCATCCAGCGGAAGCGTTAAAAAAAGACTGTTATATAACTGATATTTTAGGATAACTAATTCGGTGTACGATTTTTCGATGGGATTATTCATTGATGTATTATTAATTGCTTAAAATATCTCCAAAGTTAAACATATTAGGTAAGCCCCCTTTTTATTCATCGGCTTTTTGTCAATGGGACTAACTGTTTTTTTTGCCAACAAGAATCAAAATAATCCTATTGACGGTTTTTTATATCAAGTGTCATTATCAAAAATAATTCCTTACTTTTGAACTCTATTTAAAGCTCAATGAAGGTTTATTCTACCATTCTTGCAAAAAAACAGCAAGGGAAAAAACAAATTGCCATTTTAGTCGATCCGGATAAACATCGGGTTGCTGATTTTAGCACCATGGCTTTACGTTTTAAGGATTTACCAATTGATTATCTTTTTGTTGGTGGTAGCTTATTATCAAAAGATTTGCTCGATGCTTGCCTCACCGCCTTCAAATCAATCACATCCATTCCTTTGGTTATTTTCCCCGGAAGTGTAATGCAAGTCAATAGCAAAGCCGATGCCATTTTATTATTGTCGCTGGTTTCTGGCAGAAATGCCGATTTATTGATTGGTCGACATGTAGAAGCGGTTCCTTACTTAAAACAAGCACAAATAGAAACACTCTCAACAGCCTATTTACTCATCGATGGCGGAAAAATAACCACAGCGCAGTACATTAGCGGTACCTTACCAATTCCTGCCGACAAACCAGAAATTGCATCGTTAACAGCACAAGCCGCCGAAATGATTGGACATAAATTGGTTTATTTAGATGCAGGCAGTGGTGCCATCAGTCAAGTTCCCGACAAAATGATACAACAAGTAAAAAAAGACATCCAAGTCCCCTTATTTGTTGGCGGTGGAATTCGCACACCAGAACAAGCAAAAGCTAAATTAGCAGCAGGAGCTGATTTATTGGTTATTGGTAATGTTTTGGAACAACAACCTGAAATCCTCCAGAAAATGGTGGACGCTGTTAAACAATTTGAATAGAATAAAAACCGCTCTACCTAAAAATTCACCTATCAATACTTAAAAAGGGTTTCGATCAAACTCTCAACATCAATTATTGTATTAATTTTGCACTTTTAAAATGCGTTAGCAACTATGGAAAACAAGAATGAAAATACATTGGAAGAAAACAAAGCTTCTTTAAATTTTATTGAACAAATCATCGAAAACGATTTGAAAAACGGCAAAAATAACAGTCGTGTGCATACTCGTTTTCCTCCAGAACCTAACGGATACTTGCATATTGGTCATGCCAAATCCATTTGTTTAAACTTTGGAATGGCAGAAAAATACAACGGTTTATGCAATCTACGCTTTGACGATACCAACCCAACCAAAGAAGATGTTGAATATGTTGATTCCATTATCGAAGATGTAAAATGGCTGGGATTTGATTGGGGAGATCGACTTTATTATGCTTCTGATTATTTTGATCGCATGTATGATTTAGCAGTTGAAATGATTAAAAAAGGCAAGGCGTTTGTTTGCGATTTAAGTGCCGAAGAAGTGTCGGCTATGCGCGGAACACCTTCTATTCCATCTCAAGCAAGTCCTTACCGGACAAGAAGCGTGGAAGAAAACCTTGATTTATTTGCGCGAATGAAGGCCGGAGAATTTCCTGACGGAAGCAAAACTTTACGAGCCAAAGTAAGTCTGGATTCTCCAAATATGCAAATGCGCGATCCGGCCATGTACCGAATTCGTCATGCGCATCATCATCGTACCGGCTCTAAATGGTGTATTTACCCAATGTACGATTGGGCGCACGGATTAGAAGATAGTATCGAAGGAATTACTCATTCTCTTTGTACTTTGGAATTTGAAAATCACCGTCCGCTTTACGACTGGTATTTGAACGAAGCAGGTGTTTATCGACCACAACAAATTGAATTCGCACGACTCAATTTAAGCTATACGGTTATGAGCAAACGGAAATTGCTGGAACTGGTACAAGAAAAATTTGTTAGCGGTTGGGACGATCCACGTATGCCTACCATTTCAGGAATGCGTCGGCGTGGTTACACACCTGAGTCGCTCCGTGCTTTTTCTGATCGGATAGGTATTGCAAAACGAAACAACGTGATTGATGTTGCCATGTTGGAACACAGCGTGCGCGAGGATCTTAATAAACGTGCTAAACGCGTGATGGCAGTTATTGATCCGCTCAAAGTTACGATTAAGAATTATCCTGAAGGACACGTGGAAGAACTAGAAGCGGTAAATAATCCCGAAGATGAAAGTGCCGGAACACGAATGATTCCTTTCTCGAAACAGATTTACATCGAAAGAGAAGATTTTATGGAAGACGCGCCAAAAAAATTCTTCCGATTAGCTCCGGGAAGAGAAGTTCGACTTCGTTATGCCTACTTTATCACTTGCGAAGAAGTGATTAAAGATGAAAATGGACATATCGTTGAGCTCATTTGTACCTACGATCCCTTGTCGAAAGGAGGAAAATCACCTGATGGAAGAAAGGTAAAAGGAACCTTACATTGGGTAGATGCAACAAACAATATCAAAGCCCAAGTGCGTGTTTACGACCGCTTGTTTACAGTAGCAGATCCGGATGGCGATAAAGAAAAAAGTTACAAAGAGCTTCTAAATCCAGATTCATTAAGCATTATCGATCAGGCATTTGTAGAGCCATCTGTTGCCAATGCGGAAGTCTTGAGCTATTATCAATTCGAACGTTTAGGCTATTTCAATATTGATAAAGACAGCTCGAAAGAAAAAATGATCTTCAACAAAACCGTTGGGTTAAAAGATTCTTGGGCGAAAGAAAACGTTGGCTAAAAGCTGCTTGCTGCAGAATCCATATTATCATTTTTGCCTTTTAATCAGGGTTTTAATTCTATTCAAATACGGAAAAGACGTATGAATTTTTAAAAATTACGTATCTTTGCAAAAATGTTTGGTGTTGTGTCAAATTCATCTCGCTTAGTTACGCCACATTTTATAAATCTTAATTTGTTGTAAATGAAGAAAAGGATATTGTTTATCAACCAAGGTATAACCCCGTATTTACCAGAAAACTTTCAAAGCAAAGTGGGTCGTTACCTCCCCCAGGGAATTCAAGAAAAAGGAAAAGAAATTAGAACCTTCATGCCACGTTTCGGAAATATCAACGAACGTCGTAATCAACTGCACGAAGTAATTCGCCTTTCGGGAATGAACCTGATTATTGATGATCAGGATCATCCTTTAATCATAAAAGTGGCTTCGATACAACAAGCAAGAATGCAAGTTTATTTTATCGATAATGAAGAATTTTTCCACCGTAAATCAACTATTCGAGATAAAAAAGGCGTTTTTCATACTGACAATGATGAGCGAGCTGTTTTCTATTCAAGAGGCGTTTTAGAAACTGTAAAAAAACTTGGCTGGGCTCCCGATATTGTTCATGTGCATGGTTGGATGGCGAGTATGGTTCCTCTTTACATCAAAAAAGCATTAAAAGACAACCCTATTTTTTCTGATACAAAAGTGATTTTAAGCGTTTACAACGATGGTTTTAAAGAAAAATTAAGCGACAATTTAACCAAGAAAATAAAAATGGACGGAATTGAAGATTCTGATCTGGATGTTTTTCAAGGAGGATCTTACCTCGATTTAATGAAAGGTGCAATGCAATACGCTGATGCCGTCATTGTAAATTGCGATACCATTGATCAGGAAGTTCAAAAACTTATTGATGCTACTTCATTGCCTGTAATGGCTTACCCTGGAGAAGAAAACTACGTGGACGCTTTTGACAACTTCTACAACAGCTTACTTGAAGAATAATCTAACATTTATAACAAAATTTAAGAATTTCGATTACTCCGCTTCTGTAAAAGGATTTACTTTTGCGGTCTAAAAATGGTTTAATGAATAAAACAACTGGCTTTTTCAAAATCATCCTTACTATACTAGTTTTAGGAATTGCACTTTTCTCTTGTAAAAAAGACCCCTCTCAGATCGGTTTAGACCTTGTTGGCAACGACCCGCTTGTGGTTCATTTTACAGATACTACCAGCGTGAAAGTATATTCTGTTCTAAGAGATTCTGTTCGAACTGACGAACTTACATACAACACTTTAGGCGTAGTGGTTGATCCTGTTTTTGGAACAACAAAAGCGGATTTATATATTCAGTACAACCTTTCTTTATCTACTTTTGCATTTGGCGACAATGCGGTTTTAGACTCAATTGTGCTTTCGGTTCCTTACCAAAGCATTGCCGTTTTTGGTGATAGTCTGGCTCCTCTATCTTTTAAAGTCTATCAACTAGATGAGTTAATGTATGTTGATTCGGCCTACTATTCCATAAGCACAGCGGCGCATTTAAACGACTTACTTGCCGAAGCTAGTTTTGTACCAAGACCATTTGATAGCACTTTGGTGGATACGGTTATGAAAGCTCCTCATTTTAGATTACCACTTAGCAATCAATTGGGTGAGTATCTCATGTCTTTTGATGATACAATTTATTACGATAATACCAATTTCGTAGATCGCTTCAAAGGTCTTTATTTTGAATCTCAATATACTGGTGGAACCGGAAATTTAACCTCCCTAAACATGTATGGAACAGATTCCAAAATAACCATTTATTATAAAAATGATATTTCAGATTCTTTGAGTTACGACTTGGTTGTATCTGCCTACACTCCGTCTTTCCAGAATTATGATCACCTCGATTATATTGGTTCTGATCCTGATTTTTACAAGCAAGTAATTGAAAAAGACACCACCTTAGGAGAACAAAAATTCTACTTACAAACATTAGGCGGCGTAGATAGCTATATTAGTTTTCCATTTTTATTTGACCGAGAAGATTTTTCTAAATATGCAATTAACGAAGCTAAATTGGTGATTACCAATGTCGAGCCGGAAATCATGTTTATTCAGCCCAACCAAATGCTTTTATTTCACCAACAATATTCTGACGTTGATAGCACCAATCATTACTACTACATTGATGATGCTAGTAAGGGTGATGACTATTTTGGAGGATACTATAACAGTACTTCCAAGCAATACGAGTTTAGAATTACAAAATATTTACAAGATTATCTAGCAGGAAATTATTCTTCAGACCAATTGCTCATGCAAATTTCGGGAGCCACTTATACTGGATCTCGTTTGGTTGCAGCAGGATCGAGTTTACTCGAAAATGCTGACTCTAGAATTAAGCTCGAAATTATTTATACGGAGATTGATACGGAGCAACAATAATTCCTAAATATCTATTTAAAAAGGCGAATAGAATCTATTCGCCTTTTTTTATTTTAAGCTATCCATGATAGCAGTAACTACATTAGTGGCTCCGTTGTAAATATCTAAAATAGTGGCATCCAACATGTAACAAGGAGTTGTATAAACCAAGTTATCAGAATCTTCCACTACTTCTCCATGATCCGAATTCAAATGAGTCGCGCCCATGGCTTCAATTGCTTCAGCAGTTCCTTTATCCTGACCAATCGTAACAATTACCCCTTGAATGACCCGAGCTACCACTGCCGGAGCAATACACAAAGCTCCAATCGGTTTTTTTGCAGAAAGCATCGCTTTGATTGCCTTTTTTACATCCATGTTTACGCTACAATTAGCTCCTTCAAATGCCAATGTTGAAAGATTTTTGGCCGCTCCAAATCCACCAGGAAACAGAAGCGCATCAAAGGCTGTAGCATCAAAGCTACTTAGGGGACTTATTTTTCCTCTAGCAATACGCGCAGACTCAATTAACACATTGCGCGTTTCGTTCATTTCTTCGCCTGTTATATGATTAATTACATGATGCTGTTGAATATCAGGAGCAAAAATTTCATAGGCTGCACCTGCTTGAGCAATGGCGAGTAAACTGAGTGTAGCTTCGTGTATTTCAGCCCCGTCGAAAACACCACTACCGGATAAAACTACTGCAAATTTTTTCATTTGATTCTATTTTGATTCTCTCAAAGATACAAAATCTCTAAGTCTAAAAAACAAGAGTCGATTTCTCCCAATAGTATTTAACAGCTTTTTAAAGGCTCTAAAATGAAATAGCTGTATCTTTGTGGCATGCCCAACGAACAAGAATTTAAACTTTTAGATGGTGTCCAACAAATGATGTTGTTGATGGATAAAGGGTATCCATTACTCGCAAGAAAAGAAGGTCAGCTAAGCATTAAATTATTTGAGTTCAATGGCTTTTATGTAGAAGTGAAGTACCATAGTCAGTTGAACAAAATCGAATCTATTGAGCAAGTTGAACTCAGCCAAGTTACCGATGCTTACTTAGACAACATTAAAATTGAAAACCTTTTTTGATTTTTGAAATGCACAAACCTTTTGCTATTTCCATCGACGAATACGATTATCCTCTTCCGCAAGAACGAATAGCGCAATATCCATTAGAGAAAAGAGATGAATCTAAACTTTTGGTATTTACGGATGAATTAAAAACCGATCGCTTTAAAAATCTTGCGGATCACCTTCCTGCCGATTCAATGTTGATTTTTAATAATACGCGTGTTGTTCAGGCGCGATTAAATTTCAATAAAGAAAGCGGAGCCCATATCGAGATTTTTTGTTTAGAGCCTTTGGAGCCAACACGCGAAATTCAAGAAGCTTTTCTGCAGAAAGAAAATGCAACTTGGAAATGCTTGATTGGAAATCGGAAGAAATGGAAAAGCGGAACTTTAAAAATGAATTTTACAGTGAATGATCAAGAAGCCTCCTTGCTTGCCGAACGAGTGCTAGACGAAGACGAAACGTCGCAAATTCGTTTCAGTTGGTTTCCTGAGCATTTGAGTTTTTCCGAAGTATTAGAACAAAGTGGAAAAGTGCCCTTGCCTCCATATATGCATCGTCCGGCGGAAGCGAGCGACCGTATTCGCTACCAAACAATTTACGCACAGCACGATGGTTCTGTAGCAGCACCAACTGCTGGTTTGCATTTTACAAAACCTGTCTTTGATGCTTTAGACAAAAAAAACATTTCCTCTGCCTATGTTACTTTGCATGTTGGTGCCGGCACTTTTAAACCCGTTTCGAGCGCTGAAGTAGAACAACATCAAATGCATACAGAACAGATTCTTGTTTCTAAATCGCTGATTGAAGAACTCTTGAACAAAAAAGGCAAAAAAATCATTGCTGTTGGAACCACTAGTATTCGCACATTAGAAAGTTTGTATTGGCTTGGCGTTAAAATGCACTATTTTCCCAATTTAAGCAGCTACACTTTAAGTCAGTGGGAAGCTTATGATTTAGCCGAAAAACCAAAATTGACTGTTGCGGAAAGTCTAAACATGCTTTTACAATTTCTAACTAAGCACCAACAGGAAATTTTCCATTCCGAAACACAAATCCTAATTGGTCCGGGCTACGAGTTTCAAATCATTGATGGAATGATTACTAATTTTCATCAACCCAAAAGCACTTTATTATTGCTGATTTCAGCTTATCTAGGTGAGGAATGGAAAACGATTTATGACTATGCTTTAAGAGGGGATTTTCGTTTTTTAAGCTATGGTGATAGTTGTTTATTTTTAAAAACAAACTGCTAATTTCACCCATCTAAATTTCTATTGTTATTTAAAAAACAATTCTCCTTTTTTAAGGTTGGAATTCGTTAAGTTTATATACATTTGCAAAAAAATT
>JAFGAK010000281.1 GCA_016933745.1 Bacteroidales bacterium | reverse complement strand
GCAACAAAATAAGCGGGAGTAGCTCAGGGGTAGAGCATCAGCTTCCCAAGCTGAGGGTCGAGGGTTCGAATCCCTTTTCCCGCTCTTAAAAGCCAGTTTTTTACGACTGGCTTTTTTATTGTTAATAGCTATTATATGCACTTTTATATACAACACATGTGTTTTTTGTGTATATATCGGTTGGTACTATATACAATTGCCGACTACAGTGAACTTTCCTATCGAGCCGCACTACCGTTGTTGCTGGCTACACAGCGTGTTGTCAGCACGAAAATGGCAACTGATATATAGTTTATGTTGTAAAGCGTGACCCTAGGTCGTCTCGCTTTTAAGTTTATCTGGATTCATGTGATTGTCAAATATCGTCACAATCGTAATGGTTTTAGAATCAAAACGGTAAAACAATGAGGTCTGTTTGGTCACAACAAGCATGTGAAGTCCTTTAATAGAATCTGTCTTTGGACATGAGTCAGGAAATTTTTGAACTCGTTTTAAGGACTTGTCAAGTTTTTTTATAAAGTCAGTCTTTACTTTGAGCGACCATTCCAACTCCAAATACTCCAACAGTCTTTTTAGTCTGTAAGATGCTCGTTTTGAAAGTATTATTTTTCTCATTAACGATATTGTTTTATGAAGTCCTCATAATCAACAATATCTCCATTTTCAATATCTTTTATGCCTTGTAAAATGTCTTCTTTCTGCTCTTGAGGAAGAGTATCCCAAAAATCAGTAGTAGCACTTTTAGCAAATATATTTTTAACTGATTCTAAGATGGTTGGATTGTCTGTATCCAGAATCATTCTCATTATTTCAATTTTCTCAGCCTGAATATTCATTTCAATAAGTTTTTTTTCAAAATTAGATAATTCTTTTGAAAGAGTAATGTTGTTTGCAGCATTTTACCATGCTTTATAACTTATTACTGCACTAAAGTATCAAGTTCTAAAATAATCTCGACTAACGTTTTTCTAAATACCTCCAATTCGGCTGGCAGCTCATCTTCGTTGGGAAAATAAATTAAAGTCGAATCGGTTTTATTATTTGTTATGTATTTTATTTTGGTTACTGGCAAATCGGTAGGCGCATTTTCGAGATCGAAACCATACCTTTCGGCCAATTTAATCGGCAACAAATCAATCAATAGTTCTTTCAATTCGTTCAAACTGTTGTCGTTCAATTCATACTCAGCACTTTTGCTTGTATTTGCCTGATCATTCCGCTTGCTTATAATCAATTCTCCGTCAGAACGAATTTCGGCTTCAGAGGCTTGCCCTGTCCACGAGCTGCCTTGCTCGTAGTAAACCACAAAATAATCATCGCTTAATAATTTGACTTCATTTTTATTGCACGAAACAAACACGAACAAAACAACAAGCATTAATAGTTTAAACAGAGTTTTCATCGAATATAATTTTTGATTACGCTTACATGATTTATAGCCAGCAAAAAAGGTTGCTTCGATTTCTAAAAAAAAAATTTTAAAACCAATACACAAAAAACTATGTTTACAATCAGAAATTCAAATAGAAGCAATGCTCGTAATGAGCAGTGCCAGAGTTAAGTTAAAGAATTTTGAAAAAGGAATCATTTTTTAACTTTTTCGGTTTCGAATAAGATAAAACTTCAAGCTAATTGAGTTAGTAATACCAGAATAAAGATTAGAGTTTAATCTGTTACTTGTTCTCCAAAAATTATTGGCATAAATTTTACCCGTTACTGCCAGTTGGGGTCTGATCAAACATTCAATCCCAAGAGTTAAACCCATTTCAATCCATTTGTATTCCGGGAGCAAAAGATCATCGTCTTTCATCAAAATAGCATTTTTAAACTCGCAGCCACCAAAAATTCGCCATCGCTCCCTTTGGTAGTGCAACAACAATGGGAATGAATAATAAGCTTCAACCCTTGTATCAAGGGTGTCGGTAAACTCACCGGAATATGACATTATGCTTGAAACCATTGAAAGTGGTTTGCCCCGCGAATGAATGCCAGCCGAAACAGCCCAACGGTTGTTGTAAAAAGGAAATTTCAATTCGATTCCGGCGTGATTGGCTCCTGTCATAGCAAATGCTCCATATTGATTGGGCTTCAACCAAAACCGGGTATAACCCAAATATACACCAACCAAGGGTTTTGAAAAAAAATGACTTTTTGTATTGTTGCTAAGCAAAGTTTCGTCATCGTTTAGTTGACGATTATATGAAAATGGCTGTTCGCTTTTTCCAAACGACGAAAATTCAAGCTGTGTTTTGGGTTCAAAAGCATTTTGTTCAGAACATGTTTCGTGCTTTGCCGCAATTTTCTCTACATAGGGTTCCACCCAAACCGTATCGGTTACAAGTAGGTATTCATAAACCACCAACGTATCGGGGACTTGCGAAAAAGCACTGCCCGTAATGAGCAGTGCAATAGTTAGGTTAAAGAGTTTAGT
>JAFGAK010000021.1 GCA_016933745.1 Bacteroidales bacterium | reverse complement strand
CATTGCTGTCCACTTAAAATAGGCTGAGGGACAGCTGGTTATAATTTAGTTCTTTGACATTTTTGTAATCTATGTTTGTAAGCAATTCATTTATAGGTGTTTTGTCCAGTAGGGATATTCCCAAAATCTGTAATATTTCGTAGGTTGAGCGTTCAATTTTTAACTCTTTACCTACATTGGCAACCAAACAGTAGGCTATTATTGCAGAATAAATTTGTATTCTGACTGCATTTTCCGATGTGCCCCAGAATGCTTTTATTTTGAGGTGTTGTTTTATCCATTTAAAGAATAATTCAACCTGCCACCTGTTTTTATACAAAAGCACAATCTCTTCGGCTGTCAAGTCCATGTTGTTTGTCAAGTAAACGAAGTATCGGTTACTTTCAGCATCATAGAATTTGATTCTCCGTAGTTTGTCAGGATAATCTTTAGAGACATAAAAACCAGACAGTTTTCCAATTTGGTCGCAAATCAGTCCGGATTGTCTGTCGACTTTATTCGAGTACATCCTGTTGAACTTTAGGTTTGTTTTTGCCCTTACTACAAAAAATGCAGAAAGTGCCTGTATCCGGTAGAGACGCTCAAAGTCAACATATCCACGGTCAAAAATGTAATATGCCCCTGTTTCATACGGAATAACATCCATTGCATTTACATCGTGGACAGATGCTGCCGTAATGTGGACAAACGCTGGTATTTGTGTGGTAATATCGTAAAGCGTGTGGAGTTTTATTCCTCCTTTTGTTTTACGAAAACTTGCCCACCAGAAAACGCTTAAACACAAATCGATGGTTGAAGAATCAAAAGCATAAATTTTTCCTTTGATTTCAAAATCATCGTTAGCAAGTTTTTTTCTGGCCAGGTCAATCATGTAATAAGCAAAATCTTCAAAGATTTTGCAATTGCGCTTTTCGTTAGCTTTGGCCAGGTTGCTCCTTGTTACTGATTTCCCAAAACCAAGATGATAGGCTTTGTTTCGGTGAGCGTCAACAATGACAATCAAATCGCGCAAACTATCACGGTTGGTTAGTTGACCGAAAATCATACAAAGCAACTGGTTCCAGCATGTAAAATGCCTTACATACTTGTTGCCGGAATACTTGGCAACAAAATTATCGAATACCCTTTGTGGCAAAAAGTTTATGAGTTGAGCGAAAACGTATTTCCCGTTATTCATGTGATTTTAAAAATCCACGAACTTAACCGATTCAAATCGTCACGCTCCAAAAAGTTGCATAAACTATAGATTTACAATTGTTTCAAAGAACGTTATTTAATTTTTAGTGGACACTAGTG
>JAFGAK010000280.1 GCA_016933745.1 Bacteroidales bacterium | reverse complement strand
TTGGAATCCATATGCGTATACTTACGTTTTTCCATTTGTGGCAGTGGTTGGAATAGGATCTATTCATTTATTATCTAAAATTCCGTATGAGATCATTCAAAAAGTAGAAATAAAAAAAGCTTTTTGGCAATCGATTCGGAGATCCTGGGAGCAAATGTGGTTGTTAATGAAAACCAATAAGCCGTATCTGCATTTTGAAATTGGGTTTATGTTGTATGGCTTTGCTTTTATGTCGACTGTGGCGGTGATAACGATCTATTTTGATCGTGCCTTGGGCTTGAATTATTCCAGTATTGCTTTTTACAAAAACGCGTACAATATTATTGCGATTCTTCTTTTACCTTTCTTTGGCAGATTGCTGGGCCGGATGGATCCACGGAAATTCTCGGTCATTACTTTTAGTGCAATGATGATGTATCTATTGTTTTTAGCACTTACGCAGTATTTTCCGGCAAGTGTAGAAATATTAAATATTAAAATCTACTATATGCTAGTATTCTACATTGTTTTTCATAGCATATTTGCTGCAACTATGGCCTTGGTTTGGTATATTGGATCAGCGTATTTTGGAAAAGATGAAGAAGCTGGAGAACTGCAAGCGGTGCATTTGTCGCTCACAGGTGTTCGGGCGCTTTTTGCTCCTTTGATCGGTGTGCTTTTTTATGAATTATTTGGATACACAATTACCTTTGGGATTGCGATTGCGCTTCTTTTTGTAGCTGTTATTTTGATGCTTTGGTCCTATAATAAAGAAGGCAAAGCGAATTAAAAAGAAGGTGATTTAGTTATTTTCGGAGCTCAAAATTTGTACCTAAATACACTTTTCGAACGTGTGGATCAGCTGCTAATTCTTCGGCAGTTCCCGTTTTTAAAACGGATCCTTCAAAAAGCAAATACGCCCTGTCAGTAATTTTTAAAGTTTCGTGCACATTGTGATCCGTAATTAAAATCCCAATATTTTTATCTCTTAATTTGGCTACAATTCCTTGAATATCTTCAACGGCAATGGGATCTACACCGGCAAAAGGTTCATCCAGCAAGATAAAATTTGGGCTCATCGCAAGTGCGCGCGCAATTTCTGTTCTTCTTCGTTCGCCACCGGATAGTTGAATTCCTTTGCTTTTACGAATATGTTGCAAGCCAAATTCATCAAGAAGTGAGTTTAGTTTTTCGATGCGCTCCTCTTTGGAAAGTTTGGTAAATTCCAGAACCGACCAAATATTATCTTCAACACTCATGCTTCTAAATACGGAAGCTTCTTGTGCCAAATAACCAATTCCCAACTGAGCTCTTTTATACATTGGTTCGTTGGTGATTTCAATATCGTTTAGATAAACTTTTCCGGTATTGGGCTTAATTAATCCAACAATCATATAGAAAGAAGTTGTTTTTCCGGCTCCGTTTGGTCCGAGTAATCCAACAATTTCTCCTTGTTTTACTTCGATACTTACTCCTTTAACAACGGTTCTTTTGCCGTATTTTTTTAA
>JAFGAK010000279.1 GCA_016933745.1 Bacteroidales bacterium | reverse complement strand
GATTTTAGAAGAAATCCAGTTGGTACAGGTCCGTTTTATGTCAAATATTGGGAAGAAGATGTGAAGTTGGTTTTATTGAAGAATCCGCATTATTTTGAATTTGAAAATGAAGTCAGATTACCTTACTTAGAGGCGATTAATTATACTTTTTTAGTTGATAAACAATCTGAATTCCTCGAATTTATTCAAGGTGATTTAGATTATTTAAGTGGGATAGAACCGGGTTATAAAGATGAAATTCTAACAGAGAACGGTGAGCTGAATCCAAAATATGCTCAACAAATTCATTTTTCAAAAAGGCCGTATTTAAATACAGAATACATAGGTATTCTGGCAGATACAAATAATCCTTTGCTAAAGGATTCCCCGTTAAAATTTTTAAAATTCCGATTAGCAATTCAATATGCAATCGACAAAGAAAAAATGCTTTTGTATTTAAGAAATGGAATTGGAACAGCAGGGAATCGTGGTTTTATTCCAAGTGCTTTTCCAAGAAAAAAATCAAGGTATGGATATTCCTTTGATATAGATAAATCGATTGAGCTTTTAAATCAAGTGAAATTTGAGCAGCACATAGATGTTTTCCCATCTATCAAAGTGGTGGCAACTGCTCAGTCGATGGATTTGTTGAAATACATTCAGCATCAACTGGCCCAAGTAGGGCTGGAGCTCGAAATTGAACTTGTTCAATGGGCAGCTCTCAAAGAAATTGTTGCCAATTCAAAAGCCGTCTTTTTTCGCGGTAGCTGGATTGCGGACTATCCTGACCCAGAAAATTATCTTTCTTTGTTTTATTCAGGAAACTTTGCACCTAAAGGACCTAACTATACACACTTTTCAAACCAAACATTTGATTCTCTCTATAATTATAGTATTTTTGCGACGGATCAAAGTTTAAAAGATCAACTTAACTATCAAATGGATAGCTTGTTAATGTCTTTTGCATATGTAGTTCCTCTTTATTACGACGAGGTGGTTCGTTTTACACAAAAGAATATCAAAAACCTTGAACTAAATCCAATGAATCTTTTGAATCTAAAAAAGGTTCAGAAAAAAATTAGTAAGAACGAGGAGTAACAAAACCGGCGTTCTTACGTTTAAAACTTAAAAATAACGTCTAACACTAAAAATATCGCCGTGAATAAATTAATAAGTACTAGCCTCATCGCACTTTTATTATTTGCTGTATCAATACAATCACAAGCACAACGAAATAATTGGAATGGACCTTTATCTTTTGGGGTTAGTTCTGGTGCAGCTGTTTATAAAGGAGATTTATCCGATGCAAATGCAAATCCCTGGCTTCCTTTTAGCAAAGATGTTAATTTTTCCATGGCCGGATTTTTCGCCAAAGAACTAGGCCCTTTTAATCTTCGCTTCCAAATGACTTTAGGTGGATTAAAAGGCTACGATTTCAGAGCAGATGAGCGATTCTCCAATAATTTCTATGAGTACAATGGAATCGTTACCGTGAATATTAATCACTTAATCAAATTAAATAACTACGAAAATCCGGGTTATAATTTTTATTTCTTGGCAGGATACGGTATGTTACGTTATTCAAGTTATTTAACAGATATTAGTCAGTTTACACTGCTCGAAGAAATAGGTTATGCAAAAATTGGCAGAGCCAATAGTATGATTGGTGGAGCCGGCGTTAAAATTAATGTTGTGGATAAAGTCAACTTTTTGGCTGAATTTACGTATCATATCACCAATAACGACGACTTAGATGCTAAAATTGAAAATGGGGATAACGATAATTTTTATTATGTCTCTGTTGGTATTACTTACGATTTGCTCGGAAATTCGAAAGGAAGCAGTTCTCGCTCACGCAAAAGTTTGCGTTGGGGAAGATTTTAATTCTCTAGCTCTTATCAAAAGGTCATTCAAATAGCATGGTCGTTGAATTAAACTTCCATGCTTAAGTCGTATATATGAGAAAACTTTGTATTTTTACTTTCAAATGAAAATGGTAAACCAATTAAAAATCTTAAATCTTAAAACATGAAAACAAAAATTAGTGCGTTCTTAGTAGTGCTCTTACTTTTAGGTGTAAATTCTTTTTCTACCTTGCCTGTTGGAGAAACTCCTGCTAAAATTACCTTAAGTGATAATGATGGTGGACGTGTTACAGGCGAAGCTTGGAGCAGTTCAGAATTAGTGGGAAAAGTGTGGGTTTTAGTGTATGCTGATCCAGACGAAAGTGATTTAAATGAAGCAGCCACCGAAGCAATAAAAGCAAAAGATTATCCAGATGATAAATACAGCTCTGTTGCAGTTGTAAATATGGCAGCTACTTGGAAACCAAATTTCGCAATCAATATGATTTTGAAAGGAAAGCAAAAAAAATACCCAAACACCATTTATGTTAGAGATATGAATAAAACGCTTGTTTCTAAATGGGGTTTAGCAGATGATTCGAACGATATCGTAGTTTTTGATCCAAATGGAAATGTAATTTTTAGTTTCGACGGACAACTTGGTTCGGATGCAATTGAAGAAATGCTTAGTTTAATTGATGCTGAAATTGCAAACATGTAATAAGATCTTTTAAACTTAAATAAAGAGAGAATTTTGGTGCGCCGGAATTCTCTTTTTCTTTTCAATCCCATTTCAATTCTAGACTAGTTATTGTAATTTTGCCCAAAATTTAAAAAATGGTATCACTCGAACAAAGGAAAAATGCATTTGAAAAACTTGGCCAATACCTGAAAATTCTTGTAAATAAGTTGGATGACACCGAAGATTCAGAGCAAGAATTAGCCAGTTTATTTTTGGATTTCCAAAATGATTTTCTGACCGTTCACCGTCAACTTAGGAATATTATTCAAAACGCTACAAATACGAATCCTTGGTTTTTGAAACAAAACGTACGATTAGCAATATCTGCTATTTCAGAAAGTTTATTAAAAGAAAATTTAGATCGCTGGCTTGAAAAATATCAAAACGAATTAGCGATTCAAAACGAGCCAAAACAAATTGGAATCGTCATGGCAGGGAATATTCCATTGGTTGGTTTTCACGACTATTTGAGTGTTTTGATGAGTGGAAATAAAGTAATTGCCAAAGTGTCGCGCGAAGATAAAATCTTCTTGCCCATGCTTCATCAAGTTATTTCCTTTTTTGAACCTGAACTGGCTGATTATGCAGTATTTACCCAAGATCGGATTCGAAACTTTAGTGCAATTATTGCTACCGGAAGCGATAATACGGCAAGGTATTTTGATTATTATTTTGGTAAATATCCACATATCATACGGAAAAATAGAAATGGAGTTGCCATTCTTTCTGGTCAGGAAACGCACGCCCAATTAGAAGCTTTAGCGGCAGATGTATTTACGTATTTTGGATTGGGTTGTAGGAATGTTTCTAAACTATTTGTTCCAAAAGAGTATGATTTTAAAAACTTGATGATTGCGTTTGAGAAATACAATGATCTCCTAAATCATTCCAAGTATTTTAATAATTATGAGTACAATAAAGCCATTTTTTTGGTGAATAAATCGCGGCACCTCGATAATGGTTTTGTGCTTTTAAAAGAAGATTCTTCCATTGCTTCTCCCATTGCGGTGCTATTTTTTGAATTCTATGAAAATAAGGATCAACTCGCTTTTGATTTGCTAACCAAAAAAGAAAAGATCCAATGTATTTTAAGTAACGAAAACTTGAAAAATATGGAAACAATTTCATTTGGTAAGGCTCAATCTCCTGAATTGTGGGATTATGCCGATGGAATCGATACTTTAAGCTTTTTATTAGCCTTAAAGTAACTAACTAATTTTAAACAAAATGATGTTTATAAAGTGCTTTAACTAATTGATAGACAAATAAATATACAATTAATAGAAGAAATTATACAAAATCTTAAACAGAAAGGTTTTGAAACTTAAAATTTTAATGTAATTTTGCACACCCAAAAACAAAGTAAAAATGAAAAAAGATATCCACCCAACAGATTATAGATACGTAGTCTTCAAAGATATGTCGAACGAGTATGCATTCTTAACAAGATCGACTGCAAAAACAAAAGAAACTATTGTTTGGGAAGATGGTAAAGAATATCCCTTGTTTAAGCTAGAAATTTCTAACCAGTCTCACCCTTTCTATACTGGAAAACAGAAATTGGTCGATTCAGCTGGTCGCGTAGACAAGTTTAGAAATAAGTACGCAAAACATTTAACAGCAAAGCAATAATTTAAAATTGTTTTGTTTTGTTTTGTTT
>JAFGAK010000278.1 GCA_016933745.1 Bacteroidales bacterium | reverse complement strand
AGTTTAGCCGTTGATAAAGAAGGTCGATTGGTTTTTTTGGCCGAAAGTAAATATGCTTTGGATTTAGCTATGAGCAAATATAAAAACATCGAATTCCATTTTACTTCGGAGTTTTAGGTTGTTCCTAATACGATGACTTCAAGTCATCGTATCACTATAATTTAACTCAAATACTTAGCAACAATGGGCATTCTGCGTCCCATTCCAAAAGCTTTGGTAGAAACTCTTAAAATTGGTGGCGTTTGATAGCGTTTGTACTCATTCGTGTTAACCAATTTCAAAACTCGGTTCACTAAAGCTTCGTCAAAACCCATCTCAATGATTTCTCTTGGCCCTTTTCGTTTTTCGATGTATTGAAATAAAATCGAATCCAAGATTTCATATTCCGGTAAAGAATCGGAATCTTTTTGATCGGGGCGCAATTCTGCCGAAGGAGGTTTGTTGATGGTATTCCAAGGAATAATTTCTTCGTTGCGATTGATGTATCGCGCTAGCTCAAAAACATCTACTTTATACACATCGCCTAAAACAGACAAGCCACCGTTCATATCGCCATAAAGGGTTCCGTAACCAACGGCCGACTCACTTTTATTCGAAGTGTTTAATAAAATATATCCAAATTTATTCGACAAAGCCATGAGTAAAACACCACGTGTTCGTGCTTGAATATTTTCTTCGGCAATATTGAATGGTAAATTTTCAAAATGGGGTTTTAGCTCTTTTTCAAAACTCTCGAAAATGGTTTTGATAGGAATAATTTGGTAAGGAGAGCCTAACTTTTTAGCTAAATCTTCTGCGTCTTTGATGGAATGATCCGAAGAATATTGAGAAGGCAACAGAATAGCGCGAACATTTTCCGACCCCAATGCTTCAGCGGCAAGCGCCATGGTTACTGCCGAATCAATTCCGCCCGAAAGGCCCAAAATAGCTTGTTTAAATCCGAGTTTCTGAAAATAATTTTTAATTCCCATCACCAAAGCATCGTGAATCAACGCAATTTTAGAAGGTTTTGCTTTGGATTCTGCTTTTTCAGGAAGCTGATTCAAATCAAATACTTGCAAGTCTTCTTCAAAATACTTCAAGTCACCAACCAGTTCTCCGTGTGCATTGTAAGCCAAAGAACCGCCATCGAAGAGTAATTCCGTTTGTGCGCCCACATGATTGGCATAAAAAATAGGAAGATGATATTTATCCACATTGGCTTTCATAATCATTTTCCGACGTTCAGCTTGCTCATAATGAAAAGGCGAAGCGGCAATATTGATCATCACTTCGGGATTTTCTTTCATCAGTTCATCCATTGGTTTGATCTTGTACAAATCCTGTACGCCCAAATTCCAAATGTCTTCGCAAACCGTGATGGCTAATTTCGTGCCTTTGTAATTTACGCAATGGAAATCGGTATTGGGCTCAAAATAACGGTATTCATCAAAAATATCGTAGGTTGGTAATAAACTTTTATGAAGAACATCCTGGATTTTCCCTTCGTTTAGGAAAGCCGCAGAGTTATACAAAGATTTTCCGACAGAGACCTTATTCTTTGTTGGCAAGCCAACCACAGCAGCAATATCGGTACAATGTTTCGCCACTTCTTCGGTTGCGATCCAACAACGTTCTATAAAATCGTCGAATTCTAAAAAGTCGCGGGGCGGATAACCAGAAATGGCCAATTCAGCGAAAACCACTAAATCGGCACCTTGTTTTTTTGCATCGGCAATGGCCGAAATCATTTTATTTTGGTTGCTTTCGAAATTACCAATGTGGTAATTCAATTGCGCTATCGCGATTTTCATTCCTTTTGTATTGTGATGCAAAGATAAAGCTTTTGCTAATTTAAGAAAGCCAAATAATTTGGGATTTTCCCTCCTCTCACTGATGATATTAAACAGTTGCGCTGATTGTTTACGATATGAAACCCAATAATCAACTTTTCAGCACAAATCCGTTATCTCGAGTGCACCCGTCATCTAGAGTGTTAGAGAGATCTTTGAAAATTCACTGTTGGTGAGAGCCTCACCGTTCTCACTTCTCTTCTTTCTGTTTGAAATGATGGAAATTAAATAATGCCTTAAGGCATTTAATGTGGGTAGAATAATCATTTGTAGAAACAAACGAATTCGATTCAATTTCCACCCAAATTGTATCCTAACGGGATTAAGAACAAAAAGTGTAAGAAATAATATGCCCGTTTTCATAAATTTGCTATTCGTACTGATAAATTGATGTGCGAAAGGGCAGGAAAATTAATTTTCATTCTAAGCTAGCGCCTGGCACTTTTTAATTTTGTAATTTTGCGCCATGGAAAGTCAACGCCAACAAAAAATGAATCGCCTCTTGCAAAAAGACTTAGGCGAAATCTTACAACGCGACATGAGCGATTTGGGTTTAGGGGCTATGCTCACAGTTACAAAAGTCTCTATCACAACCGATTTATCACTTGCAAATGTGTACATTAGTTTATTAGCCGCCAATGACAATGAAGAAGTCATTAAAAACCTAAATAAGCACAAGAGTGAAGTCCGTTATTTGCTGGGACAACGAGTTAAAAATCAGCTTCGTGTGATTCCTGTTCTTCGTTTTTTCGAAGATGATTCTTTGGATTATATCGAAAACATTGATCGTTTACTTCGAAACGAATAGAACAAATTATGCAATACGATCCAATCAAACGCAGTCTGGGAAACGTTTTCAATTCCACTCCGTTTTTACGCAAACTTTTTTACAAATTACTCGATTTACTACTTCTTAGAACCTGGCATGTGAAACGCGCATTCAAACTCTGGTCGCTTAATCAGAAACAAGCAACTATTTTAGATGCAGGCATGGGATTTGGACAATATTCCTATTTTATGGCTCGAAGAAATTCGAAATATTCGGTAAAAGGCGTTGATGTAAAAGAGGAGCAAGTGGCCGATTGCAATCAGTTTTTCCAAAAAATAGAACAAGAGAATGCTTCCTTTGCTTTGGCCGATTTAACGAAATTTGTTGAAAAAAACACTTACGATTTTGTGCTTTCTGTGGATGTGATGGAGCATATTGAAGAAGATGTTTTGGTATTCAAAAACTTTTATGCCAGCATGAAAAGTGGCGGAATGCTTCTTATTTCAACGCCTTCAGATCAGGGCGGATCTGATGTTCATGATCACGAGCACGAAGAAGGGAGTTCTTTTATAGATGAACATGTTCGTGATGGATATGGAATTCCTGAAATAAAAGCAAAATTAAAAGAAGCTGGATTTGCAAAGTCAGAAGCGTATTATTCCTACGGTTGGCCGGGAAAAATTTCATGGAAGTTCTCGATGAAATATCCAATTCTTCTGCTCAACACTTCTAAAATATTCTTTATCATTTTACCATTTTACTATGTAATCACTTTCCCTTTTGCCTTGATCTTAAACTTTTTAGACGTCAAGCTTATACACAAAACCGGAACTGGTTTGATTGTAAAAGCATGGAAATAAGTGAATGTGCTAATTAGTTAATGTGCTGATGTTAATTGATAATTAATTCATGCTGAGGAACGAGGAAGTTCCGAGCGTGTACGATTTGGGGTGTAATACTAACTTACTCACCCAAGTTAACTACTTAACAAAATCAATTTACACCACTTTATACACTTTTCCGGGCAAACAGCGAATCAATCCGGCAAATTCCATATTTAAAAGCGTTGCTGATACTTTGCTCATGGGCATTTTAGATTGAATTGCAATGAGATCGATGGGAATTTCTTGCTGATTTTGGATGATTTTGAGTAATAGTTCTTCGTCGGGACTTAATTCCACAAACAATTTTTGCTGAATGACTTGATCTTTTGTTGGTTGATCCCAGCCCATCTGATATCGAATATCAGCAGCGGATTCCACCAAGGCAGCTCGATTGGTTTTGATTAAAAAATTAGTTCCTTTGGAATAAGCATCTCCGGGTCGACCGGGCACGGCAAACACATCCCGATTGTAACCATTTGCTATTTCGGCAGTAATTAAAGATCCGCCTTTCTCGGCAGATTCAACAACCAAAGTAGCATCGGAAAGACCGGCGATGATTCTATTTCTGCGCGGAAAATTAGGCGCATCCGGATTGGTTTCGCTCGGAAAATCGGTGAGCAAACCGCCTGATTCAAGCATTTTCTTTGCCAAAGCTTTATTTGCCGACGGATACAAACGATCCAATCCATGCGCCAAAACGCCAACCGTTGCCAAACCATTTTCTACACTCGATTTGTGTGCCTGGGTGTCGACACCATAAGCTAAACCACTCACAATTAAAAGTTGTTCGGTTTTGAAATCGGCAATAATTTGATCGCAAATAGCTTTCCCGTTTTCCGTTACTTTTCGCGTTCCAACGATCGACAAGATTTTACTTTGATTTAAATCAGCTTTGCCTTTAAAATAGAGCATAATCGGACTATCCATGGCATGTTTCAAGCGTTGTGGATAGTCTTCATCGAGATAAAAGAAAGTTTGGATAGCGTTTTTTTCGATAAACTTCACTTCTTTTTCAGCTCTGCTTAAAACACTTTGATTCGAAATGGCTTCGGCTAATTTGCTTCCAATTCCTTCCACTCTAAGAAGTTGAGTTTTGGTTTGATCGAATACTTCTTTGGCTCCACCACAATAAGCGATTAACTTTTTTGCGCTGATATCGCCAATACCGGGAAGCAAGGTTATGCCAATTTGATAGATTAATTGATCTGAAATTTTTGCGGACATGGGAAATGCGTAGAATTACTCAAACGAAGATACGGATTTTTTGAAACTTTAAAAAACATTCGGCTTGAAGCGAAAGCATTCGTTTTAAAAGAATGTATATTTGTTCCGATGACCAAGGATTTACAGAAAAAAAAGAAGCGATTTTTTATTTCTCCACTGGATTGGGGTTTAGGCCATGCCAGTAGAATGGTTCCGCTTATTCAGGAAATTCATAAGCAAGGTCATGAAGTGCTTTTGGGTGTGGATCTTAAATCTGCCGCTTTTCTGAAGGAGATTTTCCCAACTATTCCGCAAATTCCTTTAAAAGGTTATGAAATTCGATATAACCAAAAATACTTGGCTTGGAAATTATTTTGGCAAATTCCGCATATCAAATGGGCGATTATTCGGGAACATGATCAACTTAGAAAAATCGTACATAAACACCAGATCGATGTGGTTATTTCCGACAGTCGATTTGGATTATGGACTGCGAAAACCCAAAATTTCATAATCAGTCACCAATTGCGAATTCAGTATCCGAAAAATTTAGCTGTATTGGGTAAACTACTCAACGTTGCAAATCACGTTCTTATAAATCAATTTGACAGATGTCTGATTCCAGACCACACAAACAGATATTTATCCGAAAATTTGAGTCGTAATGCTTCCATTCGGAAAACGCAATTTATCGGACAATTAAGTCGCTTTTCTGCTGAATCGATTCCTTCTAATTTGCAAGAAAAGGAGAAATTGGTTTTTGTGCTTTCCGGTCCGGAACCACAACGGAGCATTTTTGAAAACCAAATCATAGTTCAACTAAAAACACTCGATTACGAGGCGCTAATTGTTGCCGGACAGCCGGAACAAAAATACTCGATTCAAATTAAGCAAAACATTCTAAAAGTTTCTCATCTTTCAGATGAAATTCTTGCGAAAGAATTAGTGGAAGCAAAATGTGTATTTTCTCGTTCGGGTTATTCAAGTTTGATGGATTATTCCGCTTTGGGATTGAAAAATGTGATACTCGTTCCTACTCCGGGTCAAACAGAACAAATTTATTTAGCAGAAAATCTTTTGCGTAAAAACGTTTGTTTCGCGCAATCTCAAAAACAATTTTCGATTGTAGAAGCGCTCAAACAAAGCGATTCTTACACGGGATTTGCTATTCAGCCTGTAAACAATTTTCTTTTACGCGATTTTGTTTCACAGTTTTAACTCATTCTGCTCTTCTCACTCCCAATAAATAGTTATTTTTATTTAAAAAATCTAAGCTATTTAGATTGTTTTTAAACTGTTCATATCTGAATATCAATTATATGTGTAGCTATTTTCTTTTGATTTCTAAATTAGACTCACATCGGTTAAGCCGAAAATAATTTTTACCTTTGCAGCCATAAAAAAATGAAGAATGAGTTATACTAAAGAAAAGATAATTGAATCTCTACGAAAGGTTTTGTATTTTCCGAAAGGAACCAATGTGGTGGATTTAGATATGGTTGATCGTTTAACCATTGAAGGAAATAAAGTGAGTCTTGCTTTGGTTTATCCGCAAGCAAATGATAAAAACGCGCACATTGTTAAAGATGCAGCTCTACGTACTTTGAAAGCTGATTTGGGCGAAAACGCTGAAATCTCAATTGATACTATGAGTGAGCAAGAAGCGGGTCGCGGACCTTTAGGAAAAGTGAAAAACATCATCGCGGTAGCTTCCGGAAAAGGCGGTGTAGGAAAATCTACAGTTGCTGCAAACTTAGCCATCGCGTTAGCTAAAACAGGTGCAAAAGTAGGTTTGTTGGATGCTGACATTTATGGACCTTCGATGCCAATTATGTTTGGTTTAAAAACAGAGCGTCCGGGTGCAAAAGAAGTAGATGGAAAAACAAAAATTCTTCCGATTGAAAAATACGGCATCAAAATGCTTTCCATTGGTTTCTTTATCGAAGAGAACAAAGCTTTGATGTGGCGTGGCTCCATGGCTTCAAATGCCTTAGGACAATTATTTAACGACGCGGTTTGGGGTGAGTTGGATTTTATGGTTCTCGATCTTCCTCCAGGAACGGGTGATATTCATCTCACTTTGGTTCAGAGTGTTCCTGTAACAGGTGCTGTGATTGTAACTACTCCACAAAATGTTGCTTTGGCCGATGTGCGAAAAGCTGCAGATATGTTTAAAAACGAAAGTATCAAAGTTCCGATTTTAGGCGTGGTAGAAAATATGTCGTATTTCGCACCCGAAGATTGTCCGGATAAAAAATATTATATCTTTGGACAAGGAGGAGGACAACTTGTTGCAAATGAACTTGGTTGTGAACTATTAGGGAGTTTACCTATTGTTGAAGCCATTGCGCAAACCGGAGATAGTGGAGCGCCAATTGCTTTAGACGATTCTACAGCTTCTGCTGCTGCATTTAAAGCAATAGCCGTGAAAGTAGTTGCAAATGTAGAAAAACGGAATGCTGAAATAGCTGCCACACGTATTGTTCAAATTGATCCAAATGCTAGTTGTGCAACTAATTAATAAGATTTAAGACGATTTATCATGGGAGATAACACTGAATTGCAAAGTAAAGTAGAAGGCATTATTGAACAAATAAGACCTTACCTTCAAAACGACGGTGGTGATATTCGATTTGTGAATATTACAGACGATAATACGGTAAATGTTGAGCTTTTAGGCGCTTGTGGATCTTGCCCTTACAGCACAATGACACTTAAAAATGGTGTTGAAGAAGCTGTGAAAAAAGCCTTGCCACAAATCAAGTCGGTAGAAGCAATTAATTTGAATCACTAGAATTTTTTACGTAGTTCCGAATACAGACCTGTTTGGTAATCCCGAACAGGTCTATTTTTTTTGTATACCAATTTCCTGAAAACCTTCGGTGAATGGGAACAGCATTTTTAGTTCAGAATCGTAATGAAAATAGATTGAAGGAGTTCTTCCTTCCGGAAAATCTGTTTTTATATGGCTATTCATGAGATAATCGTTCAGATACTCCGCATATAAAGCCCCAGCTTCGTTTGCCAGTTTATAAACTTTCTCTACTTTCAACGAGTCGATTTCATAATACAAAACAGGGTTTCCGCGTAGCTTATCCTTGTAATACTCACCTGTTAAATCATCGGTTACTGCATCATCGCGATAAAAAACCTTGTTCCAAGCAGTATCGCGAGCTTCAAATTCAAACCAAGTTCGTAGATTTATTTTTGTTAAATCAAAAGCTTTTTTGAATTGAGACCCGAAGATTTCCTCATCAATCAAATATTCATAATAAGCTTCTTCTAATTCCACCTGCGCAAAGCGAATAACGTAAGCGGGAGAGGAGGCTTGTTTATAGAGATCCAAATCGTTTGCTAAATACACGTCAAAACCTAAAAGAGTTAATTTGGAAATAAACGTATTCAGATAGTTTTCTATTAAGATGGAATCTGAAACTTCATCCAACACATAATCAGTCAATATTCTAGCTGATTTTAAACTATCGGGCAAAAGTGTACGTATATAATCTTCTTTGGATCCTAAAAAATTGAGATGGTAAGGAGGAACGACAAGAATAGAACCTTTGTAGTTATTTTTCTTTTTCATGAAATCCATGGCCATTTTACGCTCGAGCGAACAAGCTGAGAGAAACACCGTAATCAAAAGGAACAGAATAAATCCGTTTCGTTTATTTAAAATAGCCATAAAAGCATTCCGTATAATTTGCAAAAGTATTGGATGTTATTGATTCACCCAAAATTATGCCACACTTATTTCTCTCTTAAATTTGTTCTGCTTTTTAATTTACATTTGTCGGCTAAACCAAAAATCATGATTGCCAAGAATCTTAAATGGATTTTATACATTACGCTTGTATTAATTTGGGGTACTTCGTTTATACTAATCAAAAAAGGGCTCGAAGTTTTTGATCCAATTCAGTTGGGTTCTCTGCGGATAGTCATTAGTTTTTTGGCTTTATTGCCTTTGGCTTTTAAACGATTTAAGTTTATTTCGTCGAGAGATTGGTTTAATTTAGGCACTGCCGGCTTGCTTGGAAGTTTTTTCCCAGCTTTTCTTTTTGCGATGGCGCAAACGGGTTTAAACAGTAGTACGGCCGGAATATTGAATTCATTAACTCCTCTTTTCACCTTATTGGTGGGTGTTTCCTTTTTCAAATTTAAAGCGCGTTGCTGGAGCTATTTGGGTGTTTTTATCTCGATGGTTGGCACTTACGGATTATTAACCGTAAGCGGAGGAAAGGCTTTTGCATTCAATATTCAGTATGGAATCATGATTATTTTTGCAACGCTTTTCTATGGCACTCAAGTCAATATCATTAAAACATATTTAAGTCATCTTCCACCATTAACCATAACGATTTTTCAATTTTTCATCATTGGCTGGCCGGCCTTTATCGTTCTTTTTGGATTTACCAACTTTATCAAACTTACTCAAGTAGAACCTAAATTTTATGAAGGCTTGTTTTTTGTAGCTATTTTGGCCCTTGTTGGAACAGCCTTTGCGTTGATCTTGTTTAATAAACTAATCAAAATTGCAAATCCTGTTTTTTCGTCTAGCGTCACCTATTTTATTCCATTGGTTGCCTTAATCTGGGGATTTTTTGATCACGAATCCTTTAATATCACTTTCTTTTTATGGATAGGTTTGATTTTGAGCGGTGTATATTTGGTAAATAAGAAATAAAAAGCAATTGTATTTTACTGAAACACTTGTGTGTTTCATTTTTATTAGTACTTTTGCAGTCCCAAAAAGTTGAACTAAGAATAAAAAAAATGTATGCAATTGTAGAAATTCAAGGGCAACAGTTTAAAGTTGAAAAGGATCAAAAAATTTTTGTGCACCGTTTGGAAAGTGAAGAAGGCGCTTCTCTAGAGTTTAACAAGGTGTTATTGATCGACAACGAAGGGACTGTTAACGTAGGAACCCCGACCGTAGAAGGCGCAAAAGTTTCCTGCAAAGTCATCGGGCATGTGCGCGGTGATAAAGTTCTCGTTTTTAAGAAAAAACGCAGAAAAGGTTATAAAAAGTCCAGAGGACACCGTCAAGATTTCTCGCAAATTTTGATTGAAAACATCGCTCTTTAATTAGACGGTTAATTATTAAAAAACTAAAAATTTTTAAAAATGGCTCATAAAAAAGGTGCAGGT
>JAFGAK010000277.1 GCA_016933745.1 Bacteroidales bacterium | reverse complement strand
AGTATATTCGACCAGCGTTTTAACTGAAGGATTGTTATGTTATGCTCCTTTTTGTAATTACCAATCGCATCTATAATATCAAATCTGCGCGCTAGAATTTCGATCATTTCAGCATCGAGACGATCTATTTCAGAGCGATATTCTTCTAGTTTTGTTTCAAACCCTAAATCGCCACTTCGTTTTCGAATAATAAGCTTGTCGATTAATTTTTTTAAGGCGCTCGGTGTAATTTGTTGTTTGGCATCTGTTAAAGCATGATCGGGAGAATAATGACTTTCAATCATGATTCCATCCATTTCCAAATCGAATGCTTTTTGAGCAATTTCGGCTAGTAAACTTCGTTTTCCACTGATATGACTAGGATCTGTAAAAACAGGCAGTTGCGGATACAATCTTTTAAGTTCAATAGGAATTTCCCACATGGGAGCATTGCGGAAAGTAGATTTTTTAAAAAAATCAAACCCGCGATGAATAGCAGCTAATTTGGTTATACCTGCATGATTGATCCGTTCCAAAGCTCCCACCCAAAGCGATAAATCGGGATTTAAAGGGTTTTTAATCATTACCGGAACATCCACACCTTTCAATGCATCAGCAATTTCTTGCACGGAGAAAGGATTAACCACTGTACGAGCTCCAATCCAAAGTACATCCACTCCGTACTTCAATGCCAAGTCAACATGCATTGGATTGGCCACTTCAACCGTCGTTTTTAATCCGGTTTCTTCTTTAACCAATTGAATCCATTCCAACGCTTTTTCGCCATACCCTTCAAACATATTCGGACGTGTTCTTGGTTTCCAAATACCGGCTCTGAATAGTTTTACTGATTTAATTTTTGCTAATTCACGAGCAGTATTTAACATTTGTTCTTCCGACTCTGCGCTGCACGGGCCGCTGATTACAAGCGCTTGTTTATCTACTTCCAGCCACGTGTTTAATGCTTCAATGTTTAATCGATTGCTCATGTTGCAAAAGTACAAAATAACCAGATTGCTTTTGATTAATGCGTAAATTCAAACGTTCAATATGCAGTTGAAATAAAGGTTTTAGAAAAAGCTTTTAACAATAAAAAAACATCTTTTAAAAAACGTACCTTTGTTCGGGAATTTAAGATATGGAGAAACGCTGGTTTATAAAAGAAAAAGGAAACGAAGAGTTAATACAAAAACTTGCGGAAGAGCTTGATATTAGCGTGCATCTTGCCAATTTATT
The DNA here is from genome assembly GCA_016933745.1 of Bacteroidales bacterium. GTDB lineage: Bacteria > Bacteroidota > Bacteroidia > Bacteroidales > UBA12170 > UBA12170. The sequence continues at coordinate 6,836 of JAFGAK010000277.1, read as the reverse complement.
AGTTCAGCGTGGCGTTCGTACATTTGATGAAGCAAAAGCTTTTTTTCGTCCTAGTAAAAGCCAATTACACGATCCTTTTTTAATGAAGGATATGGACAAAGCCGTTAGTCGTATTTTAAAAGCCATTGCGCAAAGAGAAAAAATTTTGGTTTATGGCGATTACGATGTGGATGGAACAACAGCGGTTGCAGTTGTTTATTCGTTTCTCAAGAAAATAGGCGCAGAGCTCGATTTTTATATTCCCGATCGCTATTCCGAAGGTTATGGAATTTCCGTTCAAGGCATTGATTTTGCTTCCGCGAATGATTTTGGTTTAGTGATTGCTTTGGATTGTGGCATCAAAGCCATTGATAAGATTGAATATGCCAAAAGAAAAGGAGTTGATTTTATCATTGGCGATCATCACCGCCCTGGAGATGTTTTGCCGGATGCCGTTGCCGTTCTTGATCCTAAACGCTATGATTGTCCTTATCCTTACAAAGAATTATCGGGTTGTGGAGTTGGATTCAAATTATCGCAAGCCATTGCACAACGCAAGCAAATTCCATTCAAGCAATTGGAAGAATATTTGGATTTAGTTGCAATTAGTATTGCTTCTGATATTGTGCCAATAACTGGAGAAAACAGAGTTCTAGCATTTTACGGATTAGATCGTATTAATAAATCGCCAAGAAAAGGAATCGAAGCGATTTTAAAGTACACGAGTGTTCGGAAATCACGACCAAGAAACTTGAATCAGGAACACAACGCTTTTGATCGAGTTTTGAGTATCAGCGATTTGGTTTTTCAGCTAGGCCCTCGAATCAATGCGGCCGGAAGAATAGAAAGTGGTAAAGATTCTGTGCGTTTGCTGATTAGTAAAACACAAGAAGAGGCAGATGTTATTGCTGATCAAATCAACGATTTGAATACCGAAAGAAGAAATTTAGATACCAAAATAACCGAAGAGGCACTTAATATCATCGAAAACGATGCTGAAAAAGCATCCAAAAGAGCAAATATTGTGTACAAACCGGATTGGTCGAAAGGTGTAATTGGAATTGTTGCATCCAGATTGATCGAGTCCTACTACAAACCTACAGTCGTTTTTACAAAATCAAATGGATTACTTACCGCTTCCTGTCGATCAGTTCATGGATTTGATATTTACGATGCTGTGGAATCGTGCAGCAAATACCTCGAACATTTTGGCGGACATACCTATGCTGCCGGATTGTCGATTTTACCCGAAAACCTGGAAAAATTCAGCTCCTGTTTTCAGAAATATGTTGATGAGAATATCAAAGAAGAATCTTTGGTTCCTCAAATTGATATCGATTTAGAACTCAACTTAAATGATATAAACAGTAAGTTTTTCCGAATCTTGAATCAATTTGCTCCTTTTGGCCCCGGAAATATGATTCCGGTTTTTAAGGTTAGTGAGTTGATTGATACCGGTAAGTCTAGAATTGTTGGCGAAAAGCACTTGAAATTAGAGGTAGTTCATAAAAACACTTCCGGATACCCTGTTGGTGGAATTGCTTTTCAGCAAGCCGATAAATTAGGTATCATAAAGTCAGGAAGCAAATACTATAAACAAGAGTCTCACGAAAAACAAGCCGTATTTAATCTTTGTTTTACCTTGGAAGAGAATGTGTGGAATGGTGTTAAAAGTCTTCAGCTAAATGTAAAAGATATCAAACCCTTTACGGATTAGTCTCCTTCTCAATGTATGATATATTGGTATCTTTAGTAAGCTGATATTCTTCTTCTTTTTTCCCTAATTTTCTTAGAATAAATGCGAAGAAGAGCATTCCACTGCCTACTAGTATGATTACGAATCCAAAGATTTGTATCATTATTCCGGCAAGAAGTTCGGGGGCAAAAATGAGTAATAAACCAAGTGCAATTGCAACCAGGCCATTGATACGTAATACGTTTTTATGCGTTAATTGAGAATCTCGGATCAACCCAACAGAGAATTGGTAAACACCTAAAATGATTGCCCAAAGCCCAGCTAAGATCAGTAAAAATTTAACAGAAGCTTCTGTGTTGAACATGACAATAGCTCCAATTACCAAATTGAAAACTCCTTGGAAAAGCCAAAAAACCATGCTTTTGTTTTCTTTTGCATAATTAAATGCGCCAAAAACGAGCAACAAGCCCACAAAAGCGATGATTGCACCAACGATAAATACAAGCTTCTTGAGAAATTCCAGGGGTACAATTACTAAAACTAGCCCGAAAGCAATAACCAATGTTGCGTTTAGAAGAATGAAAATCCATTTTTGAGCAAGTAGTTTCATGATGTTATTTTCAAGAAGCGTTTGTAAAAAATTTATAAATACAAACTTAAAGAATTTGACAAGGATCATGCAATATGAAGCGTAATAAAAAAAGGCATTCTTTTGGGAATGCCTTTTGTTCTATATTGAAACGTGATTAGTTACACTTCAAAACTTCAACTACTTGAAATTTAGCAGCTTCTACGTTTGGACCTGTGGTTACTTTTTTGTAGGCGGCACATGCATTTGTTTTGTCGTTTTTACCTTCAAATGCTTTACCAAGCTCAAAATTTACTGCAGATGCATCCGTTCCTTCGAGTGTTAAGGCTTTTTGACCGGCTTCAATAGCAGCATCCCATTTTTTAAGTTTGTTGTTAGCCAATGCTAGTAAATAAAAAGTATTGGGTGATGTTTGAGAATATTTTAGAACCTGGGTTAATAAAGCAGCAGCTTCAGCACTATGTTCTATTTGTAATTCGCTAGCCGCTTTTGCTTCAAGCATAATTTGAGCAGCTTCTTTTGCGCTTTCAATTTTTTTCTCTGCAGCAGATACTCCAGCACCATATTTAATAACATTATCAAACGCAGCCGTTGCGTTTTCTATTTGATCCATTTCTTTATAAGTCATTCCTTTACCATAAAATGCATCAACGCATTTAGGGTTGTAACCTAGTGCTTTGTCAAAAACCTCCAGCGCGTTATCGTAATTTTTGTTTTGCATCAAAGTTAAGCCTTTGGTTGCATATATTTTAGGAATGTAGGTAGCGGCTTGTTTCTGTGTTTTATCATCTCCAACAGCCCCTGATAATTTTTCAGCATTTACTAAAGCACTAATGGCTGCATCAAAATTTTTCTTTTTATAAAGTGTAATCCCTTGCTTAAAGTAGGTATAAGCTATTTTTTTCTCAACACTGGATTTTAATTCATCGGCTTCAGCACCAAGTCCTTCGCAAATTTTAACGCTTTCTTGCCATGCTTTAATAGCTCCAGCATAATTTTTTGCTTTGTCTAATTCAAGGCCTTCGTTAAATTTCGCTCCGGCAGCGTTAAGATCTTGTCCGTTGGTTAAAGATACTAGACTGATAAAAAGTACTAGTAAGGTTAATCTCATTTTCATCATTTTCATTTTTTATTCTTGGGTTTGCACTATTTTAATTAGCGGCAAATATATAAAAATCAGTGGAAAACAAGGATAGCTTAACATTTTTTCAAGTTTAGCAATTCTATTTTCCCTGAATTCAACTAAAAAATAAGTTTATTTTTGCTTTTGAATTATTTTGTAAGCATGATTGATTTAGAAATAAGCAAAGCCATAAAAGGAAGTCGCCCAAATGTAATATTGCCAGATCCTGCTATTTTAGCTTTTTTAAAAGAAGAAGGAATACGAAAATTGGTAAGTGATCATTACGATCGAATCAAGGTAAGTAGCATTCGGCATTTGTTTCCGCCGGATGATGTCATTTTTGAAGCAGCCAAAAAGCATTCGGCTGATTTTTTTGTTCAGATTTGTGGCGGTCCAAACCATTACAACGAGAACCGAGGAGCGCCTATGCTTGTTCGGAGACATATGCCATTTCCGATTACTTCCGAAGCGCGTGAGGTTTGGTTAGCAATATACCAAGAGTTATTGCCGGAATTAGGAATGCCTGATGAGCTTTTGGCTTCGTTTTGGGAGTACTTAAATCAGTTTTCGATCTGGATGATCAATACCGATTAAAAAGTGCTATAAAGGTTTTAAAGCATTCCCTTCGGAAGTTTTCCACTTGATATTACATCCTGAACTTGGAATTTGATTCGTGTCGGGTTTATTTCCAGATAAAATTTCATCCATCGCTTTGCGTAAATCTTTTCCACTAACCGTTTTTCCGTTATTGGGTCGGGCATCATCCAACTGACCTCTGTAAACGCAAAGATCGTCTTTGTCGAAAAGATTAAAATCAGGAGTGCATGCAGCTTGATAGGCTTTTGCAACGTCTTGTGTCTCGTCGTATAAATAGGCAAAAGGGAAATTGTTTTCCTTTGCAAATTTGACCATCAATTCCGGTGAATCTTCGGGGTAATTTTCAATATCGTTTGAGCTGATCATTACCATGCCAATTCCTTTACGTTGATATTCGTAGCCTATACGAACCAACTCATCGATTACATGAATTACATACGGACAATGATTGCAAATGAATACAACCAAAGTGCCTTTTTCTCCTCTTATATCCTTGTAACTCTTTGTATTTCCAATTATTACATCGGGTAAATTAAAGGGTGGAGCTTTAAAACCAAGAGGTATTTGTATTGTAAAAGTTTGTGCCATTTTTTTAGTTGTTTTGGACTGGTTTAACAATGCGGAAACCAAAGAAATAGAAGGAGTTTGCCGGTGTAAATTTATGTCGATTAGCTACTCTGCAATCCAATGCTTTATCTCCGAAAGAACCTCCGCGTAATACGCGAGAGTTTCCAAATGGCGATCCGCTTGGGTTTTTTTCAGGGCTTTTTGCATAATACCCTTCGTGATAAAGATCTTCTACCCATTCGTATGCATTTCCGCTCATGTCGTAAATTCCTAATTCATTTGGTGCTTTTGTTCCAACAGGATGAGGTCTGTTACCGCTGTTTCTAGCATACAAACCAACATCATAAATGCTGTCATTTCCGGCATAAATTGTTTGAGTCATTTTTAATCCTCCTTTAGCCGCAAATTCCCATTCGGCTTCGGTTGGTAATCTGCCACCGGCCCATTCTGCATAGGCTTTTGCTCCAAACCAAGTAACCGTGGTAGCTGGTAGATCTTCGTCTTTTGGATCGCAAGAAAAAACTTGGTCGGAGTATTTTATTTTAGTTCCGATTGAAACTAATTTCTGATTGTCTTTTTTTCCATCTGCTCCACAAGCAATTTCGTTGAGAAAAATAATGTATTCTCTTAAAGTAACCTCGAATTTGCCAATGTAGAAATCGTCCACACAAACTTTGTGTATTGGAAGCTCATCACTATTTCCGAAATGACTTCCCATATTAAAACAACCTCCCTGAACAAAAACCATGTTTTCGATTTCCGGAGCTTCTCTTAAAGGAATATCATTGACAAGCATCAAGTCTTCTTCAATGATTTTAGGAGTAATTTCTTCAGCAGGTTTTTCTTCAATCACCTTTTCTTCGACGATTGTTTTTGCTGCTTCCGGCACTATTTCTTTTGCTTTGACAACAGGCGGATCTTGTTTTTCTGCATTTTCGATTGTTTCTTTGTGTTTTTCAGTAATCGTTTTTTCAGTGGCTGCTTTTGTAGTTTCTTGTTGTTTTAATAGTTCTGCATCTGTATTTTGAATTACTGCAGTTGCTTCCTTAGCTGGTTCTTCTTTAACTTCGGTTTTTATTTCAGCTGTTTTTTCAGTAATTATTTCTTTTTCTACTTTTTCCGGAATAATCTTTTCTTCAATTGGGGGTGCTTCTTGTGGAATTTCCGTAACGGTATACCCAAGACTTAGGTCGTAAACGGCTGAGGATCTCAAGTTGAGTGGTAGGGAGTAAGTTTGGTTTTCAAATCCTTCTTTCGCAAAAGTAATTTGTGTGGTGTTTATAGGAACATATATATAATACTTTCCGAGTTTTACGGTAACCTCTCCAACAACCCCTTGATCTGCTGTAAAAATGACTTCACGTACGGGAGATTCCACCAAAATGAGTGCGCAAGCTTGTCGGTTATTGTCGTAACGGGGAGCTCGAGTAGCAATCTGACTGGTTGAGTTATAATGAAAAGATTTAACTACAAATTCATCTGCATACAGCTGGTTAACCAAGACTATTAACAGAATTAGAAATATATTTTTCATGATCGTTTTGGAAAAAATGAGAACCTGTTGCAAGATACAAAAATTAATTGCGTTATTTATCAATGCATTGCTTCTAAATCGCATTTTATGTACTTTTTCTTGGCTTTTTTTACGTAGATTTGTTTGCAAAAATAGATAAATCATGGGTGTTTTAATAGAATTAGTTAGAAGTAAAAAACAAAAAAAGGCGTTTGTAAATCTTCCTTTCGAAATATACAAGAAGACTCCATTATGGGTGCCACCTATTAAAACGGACGAGCTTAAAGCGCTTGACCCCGAATTGAATCCAGCTAGTGATTATTGCGATTCTGAGTTTTGGTTGGTGATGAAAGATGGGAAAGCAATGGGGAGAATTTCTGCTATTATCAATCACAAATACAATGAAAAGACCGGTAAAAAATTAGGTCGCTTTTCTCGTTTGGAGTTTTTTGATGATAAAGAAACTTTTTTACTTTTAATGGATGCCGCCGTAGCTTGGATAAAGGAAAAAGGAATGGAATTTATTCATGGGCCTTTGGGCTATTCGAATTTGGATACGCAGGGAATGCTGATCGAGGGATTCGATCACTTGCCTTCTGTTGCCTCGGTATATCATATGCCGTATTACAAACAGCATTTGGATGCCTATGGTTTTGAAAAAGAAATCGATTGGATAGAATTTAGATTGACTTTGGGCGAAAAAGCAACTGAAAAAGCCAAACGAGGTGCTGCTATCGTAAAAAAGCGCTATGGTTTCGAAGTGGTTACTTTT
>JAFGAK010000276.1 GCA_016933745.1 Bacteroidales bacterium | reverse complement strand
GATAAACAACTAAGTGTTAAGTCTGGTTGATAATCAATTAGTTGTGATTTGCTTTCAAATTGTATTTTTACTGTGGCGATAAACAACGTATAAAGGGTATTGCTCTGAAATTCATAAGGTTGTTTGTTGTGTCAGAAATAAAAAAACGGGGTCTCGACTTCGTTTTTTTATTGTAAGTACCCCATCTTTTTGTTTTAAACATTTAAAAACGGAACATGGTTCAAATGTTGTTTTTTTGAACATTTCTCGAGAATGTTTTAGAAAAGTTGCAATTGTTGAACGGTTTCGGGTTTTTCTTTTGGCTTCCGACTGTAAAACAGTTCCATCATCCCAAATTGCTTGTCGGTAATGGTCAATATCCCAATGTGTCCGTACTCGGGCAACATGTTTTTCACGCGCCGCACATGCACATCGGCATTTTCGCGGCTTGGGCAGTTACGGAGATAGATTGAAAACTGGAACATCGAGAAACCATCGTCGATGAGTTGTTTACGAAACCTGGTAGCCGCTTTGCGCTGCTTTTTTGTTTCGGTTGGCATGTCGAAAAATACGAGTACCCACATAATTCGATATTGGTTTAATGCTTCGTACATCATCGTAAAAAGTCATTGGTCATTGGTAATTAGTCAATAAGTCAATGGTCGATTAGTCAATAGGAAAATGAGTTAACCTTTAATTGACGATGTGGTCAATAGTTCATTTGAGAGGTATTGAAGAAGAATAGGGCAGAGAAGGTTTCTAAAAGCCTAAAAAAATTCGGGATAGATGATTTTTCGGCGTTTTCCTTCGAAACATTCAGCTAGCGAATGGGTAGTACGTGCCAAACCCACCATAAGGGGGCTTTTCTTTCCATCAATTTGTATATCGACAGCGGCAATGGTCAGCAATTGGGCTTTGTGTTCGCGGGTAATTTCGTCGTCGGTAATTGTATTGCCAATTAGCATTTTATACACCAGCCAATCGCAAAATGGGCGGTAGGGTTCCATAATATCGTCGGCCAGACAATAGGCGTTGTACTTGTTGCTGTGGTGTATGCCCAAAGTGGGCAACAGGCCGCTTCCTACCAAACCTCTGGCCACAATTGCCCTTAATATGGCATAGCAATAATTAAGGTGGGGGTTGGGGAAGGTACCAAAGCGGTCGCGTGTAAATTCAATGTCATCAAACAACAGTTTCCAATATACCGAAGCAGCCCGGCCTTCAACATTGTCGGGGTCGCCACTTTGTATTTGAGGTATTAATGCCAGCAAGCGTTTGTTTTCGATACCTGCCAGACGTAAAACGGCCGCTTGGTTCTCAATTTTGGCTTTTACGGTTTGCGCCCAAAGGTTTTTTTTCAAAGGCTCCGAGGCATCAATCTGGTAGCGAAATCGCTCGGTTTGAATGGTGTTGCCGTCCAAGGGGAGCATTAAACCAACAGGCAAATGTTTTTCGTCGCAACTGATTATGGCCGTGTTCCGTTCCAATAAGGCAGCCATCAGCGCATGGGTGATGGTTATTTGCGGGTTGTCGAGCAATACTGCCCCAATGTCTTCAATGGGGATGGAGCCCAGTTCTTCATTGTCTTCGGGGTTGATCACTTTTAGCTGTTGTTGCTTTTTATGCAGATAAGCTGGGTTGCCAAAGTAAAGGGTACGTTTAATCATGATTTAATTTTTTAAAGAGACTGCCTTTTTAGACAGCTTCATAATTAGCATGATTGAAATTTAGTAGCCGGTATTGGGTTGAAGGGGTTGCATGTCAATATTCTCCTATAGATACAATTTGCCCAATATGATTTATACGGACTTTTAAAATTTCATTACAAAAGACTAAAGTTTTATATTGCTTGAATGCAATATCTTTCAATTCTTTCACATCCTTAACGGTTGTTTCAAGATGATGCCTAAACTTGTAATCTCTAATTACATTATTCCCGTACAAAACCTTGGACATAGTCTGAACTTTGAAAAGGTTCGGACTTATCAAACTGTATTTTTCAGGGGCGAGCAAATCAACCTCATTGGGATTAAACCCTGTTTCAGCATTTGGGAAAACAAAGTATTCGTTTTGCTTCATGCTAAAAAGAAATTCCCAACCATCTTTCTTTTTAAACTCCTTGTCGATAACCGGTAAGCCTTGGTTAACCCTTTCGGTTGCCTCGAAGAAGGAAACAACATTCTCCTGTAGGTTGCCCTTTTCGTCTCGGTATATGGCTACATGGTGATTGTTGCCTGTATTTACAAAATCGACAGGTTGAGGCTTCCCTTCTTTATTCAGAATCAAATTTCCATCTTTATCCCTTTTATCGTGCAAGGCCAAGGCATTGCTAATTCCGGTAATGGTTACCCGTTTAATTGAAATCCCCTTCTCTTTGTTCAACCATATTGGGTTGACATCCAAGTCGGAAAAAGCTTTTTTAGGATCATTTTTATATTCGTTTAACCGATCTTGCAATATCTTCTGAATCTTTTTATCAATTACCTTATCTATCCGCAAATCGGGAGAAATATCTTTTCGTATGGTGTAAATGGTTTCCATTTCCTGAATTTTTACTTTCTCCGGTATTTTTTGGGTATGCAATTCATCGAGAAAAATTGGCTTTTTTTCGAGGCTGTTTTTTCCACTGAAAGCTTTTTTAGGGTCGTTGTTGTTTTCCTGCAAGCGTTTCAGTAAAGCCTCACGATAATTTGGTTTTGTAATTTTGGCAATCAATTCCTCGTTTAAACTGCCGCCAACTTTAATTTCTTTAATAACAGGTTTTTGCATGCTGCCATAGACTGTTTCCAAATGGAGCTGGCCCCGTGGGGTAAGTTGTTTCTTCTTGTTTGTTCCGCCTTTTTTCTTTGTTTGATTAATATTTGCAGTTACAACTTTGTTTTTCGCCTTTATCGAAATTAATGTGCTCTCCAATTGTCGCTTAGCTTCAGCGCGGAATTCATCTAAGGGCATAGGAGGTTTGAATTTTAATTTGCCTCGATCGTCCCTTTTTAGCTCTTTTTGTTCAATCCCGTAAATGCTTCCTGCTTTATCGCTTCGTGCGTTGAGATTGTTTAAGTATTGAATATGACTTCTTTTTGTAAATGCGATGGTTAATGCATCCATAGCATGGTGGCGGTGATCGTTCCGTTTTGTCCAATCTTTAATGCGCCTTATTTCTTGTCCATCCCTACCTATGATAATTTCAGTTAAACCCAATTTATTGTATTTATCCCAATTCAATTCCTGCATGACATTAATCAATTGCCAATCTTCCCTTAACCGATCGGTAATTGATCCCGTAGTGGAAACTACATCACGCACCAATTCATTCAGAATTGATTTTGCTTTTTTAGAAATATATTGAGTGTCGCGTAAATCACGGTTTATAAAATCATCGGGAATTTCTTCCCCTTTCATTTTTAGTTTTTTCAACTTCCCTTGCTTTGTTGGATTGCCCTTAAAAAGCATATCTAAACGGGCTAGGTATTCATCAAGTCCTTCTTTGCCATATTTTTTCAAAATATATTCATATGCTGTATCGTTTCCTTTTTCAAGGTTTACACTTCTCGTTTCCAGGGTCTTGTTCGAGAAAGAGTCATCGAACAACCTCGATTGGGGAATAATGTGTTCAATATCAAAATCGCCACTAAATAATCTATCTGGCGAAATATATGTATTTGAATATAATGTTTTAAAACCATTTGGTTCCAATTCTAAGTATAGTTTATATCGGATAATATCATTTCGACTTACATGTGCCAATCTGAATTTTAGTTGCAATTCTTGTCTGAATTTTTCATGTTCGATTGTAGTTTGGTTGATTGCTTTCGTTAAATCTTCACGTTCCTGAGCACTTTTTTTCAGTTCCCTTGCTAGTTCAATCCTTATTTCATCGGGTTTACCATAGGTTTCAGTGACAGCATTAACCACATTGATCATTTGGTTCAGTATTTTTTCAACAACCGGGTTTCGAAGACTATTTTTGGGGAGAATGTCCAGTTTGTTCTTTAAAACTTTATTATCCAGTTCTTCCTTTGTCAAGGAGCTTTGTGAATGTCGAAAACCCGCATGGAAGCAAGCAACGCTGTATTCGTTTCCTTCTTTCAAGTGAGGCAGTATTTTCCGAATGGCTTTTGAGCTTAAACTTCCATAATCGGGTTGAAAAGTTACATTGGCCACAACCTTTGCATATTCCTTTTCAAAACCATAGCTTTCTTTTAGCTTTTCAATCAATTTATCCTGTCCGGTATTCGAATTATCACCTTCAAAAGAATAAAGAAGATGCCACAATTGATACATCGGTTGTTGGTCAAAATGTGGATTTTCTAAATTGGAGTCAAAAACAAGGATATCTGTACGAATACCCAATGTTTCGAAGATTGATTTAACGGCTTCCACAATTTCAATAGCTGAATATTTAGAGAAATCAATTTTTTCATGTCCGCTTAATTCTATTATATTGTTGTAAGCGTTAAAAAGTGCAGCTTGTGTACGATTGCCTTCTATTTCTTTGTAGTTGAGGTCTAACTCTTTGTGGTTTTTAAACAATAGCTTTAATGCATCGTTTTTCGATATCCTATCTTTTATCGAGAGTTCAGCAAATAGTATCTCCTTTTCTTCTTGCTCTAAAAAACGTGTTGTATGGTTAGATTTTTCTTTTACCTGAATATTGTTCAAAATTTGCCAGATCTTAAACTCCTGAAAAAGTGGCGACGACTTAGGACAAACCTTCATCCCAATTGTTTTCAATTTCTTTTTCCCATCAACTTCAACCTTTATTTGTTTGCTTTCGAACTCACAAAAACTGATCAATCCCTTTTGGCTTTTTAAGCGGCGCTGATAGAATATGATCACATCGCGGATTTCGCTTTTCAAATCAGGAGTCAATTCATTATGAAATATTGCTTGCTTTTCCCAAAGGGTATTGAACTCATCGAGATAATCCTGCCTGTAAAATACCTGATTCTTTAAACGGGTATGTGGATTTTGTTCAAGTTGTTCCATCAAATACTGACCAACTGTCTGCTTGTTGAAATACAGCTCTTTGCTACGGTCGCTGATAGCTCCCAGATAACCACTTGAATTATTTAATTGAATGTTGATTTGTTGCAAAACGACGACAATTTGTTCCAGTTCCAGTTTCTCAATTACAGCCTTTGCCCGCCATTCATAATTCTCGATCTTTTGTAATTTTGTATTTCCTTTTCTTTTGGTGCCTACAAGTTCAAATCCTTTTTCCTTGAATGTTTTTGCACAAATTGCCCATACTGCATCACGTTTCTTATTCTGTAGTTCTACTTTTAGTTCTTCTGAAAGGAAATTTGGATGGAATAAGATCTGATTGTCAAAAACTTTTTCAAATTCTGCTTGCAAGTCGGACCGATAAAAATCAGGTAGGTATTTCTTTCCTTCTTTTAATAATTGATAGCAGAGTTGACCTGGAGTAAGATTTTCATTGTATAACCGTTTTGCCACTTCCATTCCATCAATCAACTGTCCTTCATCGGTCGATTTTGCTTTCCGGCTACTTTTGTATCCACGTTTTCGGTTAATCATTAAAAGGATGCGTGCAAATTCTTCCAACGAAACTTCCTCAATTGCAGCTTTTGCCCTTAGCCGATAAGTTTCAAATGTTGTCCTGTTTCCATTCTCTGATAGTATTGTGTCATTGGTAATCCAATTGTTTTTCTTAAATATTTCTATCAAATTTTCTTTGCGAAGCTTATAGCGTTGAAGGTTACGGCGCATACTTCGTTTAAGAGTGCGGTCTGCATTGGTGGTAATGCTTTTCCCTTTTTCAAAATTTGATTGCTCATCAACAGTTAATGGATTTACCCGAACTCCAAGTTTAATGATCGATGATTTTTCATTTTTGTTTTCAGCCTCGTGAACATAAGCCCATCCAATTGAGGTTGTTCCCAAATCCAATCCTAAAATCTTTTTCATATTTTTTGTTTTATGGTTTATATTCTTTATTTTAGCACTCACAATTTGAAAGCAAATCACAATAAGGATTATTCCGTTGTGAAAACATTCAAGCCGCCTCGTCTTACAATACGGGGCTTTTTTATGTTTGAATGTTTCGCGAACACATTAAATATTCTTTTTCTAATGTGAGCAAAACATTCAAGGTGGCCTTCGTGGGGCGCCTTTCTTTTTTATCTCATTGTAAACACTCTTTCATTTCTGCCTTCTAAAGTAATAATTTTTTGATTAATACAAACAAAAAAACCAGCTTGAAAAATCAAACTGGTTGTTTATGTGT
>JAFGAK010000020.1 GCA_016933745.1 Bacteroidales bacterium | reverse complement strand
CCAGTAAAATCTAAGACATTACACGGAATTTCAAAATTGACACATTATTTTCGTATTAAATTGCTATCTCATGTTTTAACATTTTATGAAGTAAAAGAATTAGAGGATTTTGATATGATTCTAGGATATGAAGGTTTAAGAGAAATGAAAGCAAAATTAAATTTTTTCACACTTGAATTAACTTATTTTGAACCGAAAAAATCACTTGAGCAAAAAATTTCGTATAAACTTAATTATTCCATCAATGAATCCGTAAAAACCGAATTTAGCGATAAAATTGAAATGTTAATGAGCAAAAATAATTGTGTCGAATTTTTACCTTACAATACCAAAATCAAAGCAACAATTCGTACCACCGATAACGAACCTGTGTGGTCTCGTGCATACCCATATCCCATGTCAGCTAATAAGTTTGTTAATGAAGAAATTGAAAGACTTTTGAAACATGATATCATTAGACCCAGTCGTTCACCATACAACGCACCAATTTGGGTTGTACCGAAGAAGGGTTTAAATGAAGATGGCACAAGCAAAAGTCGTTTGGTTATTGATTACAAAAAACTTAACGCCAAAACAATTAGAGATAGATATCCCATGCCACATATTAGCGTAATTTTAAGTAATCTCGGTAAAGCAAAGTTTTTTTCTGTTATCGATTTGGAATCGGGATTTCACCAAATTTTGATCGAAGAGAAAGATAGAGAAAAAACCGCGTTTTCCGTGAACGGAGCAAAATACGAATTCAATCGACTCGCGTTTGGTTTGAAAAATTCTCCCAGCGTTTTTCAAAGAGCTGTGGATGATGTTTTACGTGCATTTGTTGGGATATTTATTTTTATTTACATGGACGACGTAATCATTTTCTCTGAAAGCAAAGAACAACATATGAAGCATATTGAATTGGTCATTACTGCGTTAACTGAAGCAAATATGAAGATTTCTTCTGATAAATGTAAATTTTTCGAAAATGAAGTTGAATTCCTTGGTCATATTGTGTTAAACGGTAAAATTTCAGTTGACCCAAAAAAAATTGAAACAATCAAGAATTTTGTAATTCCGAAAACAGTGAAACAATTGCGATCCTTTTTGGGTTTATCCGGATATTATCGTAAATTCATTCGCGGCTATGCAGAAATTGTGAAACCACTCACAATTCAGTTGAAAGGCGATAATGCCCGAGTAAATGCTAAGCATAGTAAAAACGTAAAAATTGATTTAGATGATTCAGCAAAAAACGCATTTGATAAAATACGAGAAAAACTACAAGAGAGTGTCGAGTTGTTTCAACCGGATTACGATAAACCATTTGATTTAATAACAGATGCTTCAAATGTTGCTATCGGAGCTGTTTTAGAGCAAAACAAGCGACCCATTATTTTCATTAGTAGAACACTATCGGAATCGGAACAACGTTTGGCAACGAATGAAAAAGAGCTGTTGGCCGTTGTTTGGGCTTTACAGTCATTAAGAAATTATTTATATGGGATTGCCGACGTCACTGTGTTTACCGATCATCAACCGCTGACGTTTTCGGTTAGTGAAAAAAATCCTAATTTGAAAATAAAACGTTGCCAAGCATTTGTCGAAGAATGTGGAGTCCGAATGAAATATAAGCCGGGTAATCAAAATGTTGTTGCCGATGCTCTTTCACGAATGTACAACATTATGATTCGACCGAAATCTGATTCCCAATCCGATTGTTCAATTCATTCACAAATTAGTTCACCTAACGTAAGCATTCTCACTGTGCCAAACTCTATAAACTCTTTTCGCAATCAAATTTTCTTTGAATTGTCTTCCGTTGACCAAGTGAAAACAACAACAATTTTTCCTGGCTACGTAAGACATGTCATAAATTATAGTAATTTGGAAAATTTATTGGTAAACATGGAATATGCAGTGCAATCACTTACAAATGGTATTTATGCAACACTAAAAGAAATTTATCAATTTGGTCCTGAAATAATAAAATATTTTCCAAATTCCAAATTTATTCACACGACAAATTTCGTAAGAGACATTACCGACGACAATGAACAATTATTTTTGATCAGTCAGGAGCACAAGAGGGCGCATCGGAATTTTAATGAAAATTATTCGCAATTGATTAGAGAATACTTTTTCCCAAACATGAAGAGAGAAACAAAGAAGTACGTCATGAATTGTGAAATCTGTAAAGTAAATAAGTATGAAAGGCACCCAAAGAAGCAAGTAATTGGTAAAGCGCCAATACCAAAAGCGGTAGGCGAAATGTTGCATTT
>JAFGAK010000275.1 GCA_016933745.1 Bacteroidales bacterium | reverse complement strand
GATGTCATCGGATTCGGTAAATTTGGACGCGTATACATTGGTGGCAACGAAGCAGAAGTGCTTGAATGCAAAACCATCGTCGAAAAAAGATTAGCAGAAATTACAGGAAGAGAAGAATATTAAAAACACGATAAAATAGGAGATAAAAAAATGTCAGATATAAGTTCAGAAGCATTAGGAATGATTGAAACACGAGGATTTGCCGCGATGGTTGAAGCCTCAGACGCAATGGTTAAAGCAGCCAAAGTTGAATTAGTGGGCTATGAAAAAACCGGTGGTGGATATGTTACAGCTATTGTTCGTGGCGATGTTGCATCCGTAAGAGCAGCTGTAGAAGCTGGTTTATCTGCAGCAGAAAAAATCGGCGAAATCGTTTCAAGCCATGTCATTCCTCGCCCACATACCAATGTAGATAGCGCATTGCCTTTGGGACGCGAAAAATAAAAACAACAAACATGATATTAGCAAAAGTTAGCGGAACCATCGTGTCGAGCCATAAAGCAGCAAACATGGATGGTGTCAAGTTTTTATTGTTAGAAAAAATTGATCCAATCAGCCTGAAAGGAAAAAAAGACTTTGTGGTTGCAATGGATGCTGTTGGAGCCGGTAAGAACGAAATCGTTTTTTATGTTTCCGGAAGCAGTGCTCGTTTGGCGGAAGTTACAAAAGGATTACCTACCGACGCGACTGTAATTGCTATTGTGGATAATATTGAGCAAAACGGAAGTTTTACCTATCAAAAAAACGTTTAGCAACAAAATGATTTTAGGAAAAATTGTTGGAACAGTTACAAGCAATACCAATGGTATAAATATACCAGGTGGAAGATATTTGTTAGTAAACAAATGCAATCAAGCGGCAGAATTAAAAAACGATTTTATAGTTGCCCTTGATTTAGTTGGTGCCGGTTACGACGAAATGGTTATGATTGCAGAAAGCACATCGGCCAGAGAAACGCCTACTACTTCTAACCAAGCAGTGGATGCAATTATTGTTGGAATTATTGATATGATAGATGAAAGTGATAAAGTAGTTTATAAAAAATGACAGAAAATACGAACATCATTGTTTTAGGCGCAATTGAATACAGCAGCATTGTTATTGGGCTTTTTGCTTTGGACCAAATGGTCAAAGTGGCTCCGATACAAATTATTGATGCTCGAACAATCAGCTCCGGAAAATACCTCATCATTTTTAGCGGCGATGTAGCTTCAGTAGAATATGCTTACAAAGCAGGTATTGAAGTTGGAGAATCGTTTATTGTCGATAAACTTTTTCTTCCTCAAGTTCATCCCGGTGTTATTCCGGCCATTGGCAATACCATCAATATTGGAGAGTGGGACACCATTGGAATGATCGAAACACTTTCCATTGTTTCGGGAATTGAATCCGCCGATAGCGCTGCCAAAGAAGGTGGAGTAAAGATTATTGAAATTCGATTGGCAGATGGATATGGAGGAAAATCCTATGTAAAAATGATGGGAAGTCTCGATGCCGTTCAGGCAGCTATCAAAGCAGGCACTGAAAAAGCACGAAAAAAAGGACTTCTTGGTATGGACACCATCATTCCTCAACCTCATAACGAAATCAAACCTTTCTTTATGAAAAAGAAATAAGAAATGGATCATTTAGAAGAAAATATACGACAACTTGTTAAAGAAGCTTTGCAAGATCTTAATCTGACCAAAGCCAATCCAAGTACAAATCATAAATTAGGAGTCTTCGACACCATTGAGCAAGCTATTCAAGCTGCCGAAGTTGCCTTCCATCAATTAGGAGAACTAACTTTAGAGGTTCGAAAAGAGATTATCACAAATATTCGTAAAGCATCCACCGACAACATCGTTCTACTTTCAAAAATGGCCAACGACGAAACCGGAATGGGTCGATGGGAAGATAAAGTGATTAAGAATGAATTGGCTATTAAGAAAACGCCCGGAGTTGAAGACATTGTTCCTGAAGCATTTTCTGACGACAACGGTTTAACGATTGTTGAACATGCCCCTTACGGAGTAATTGGTTCTATTTCGCCAAGCACCAACCCTACCGCAACCATTATTAGCAATTGCATTGGGATGATTGCTGCAGGGAATTCCGTTGTTTTCAACACGCATCCTGCTGCAAAAAAAGTTTCTTCTTTATTAATCAGCATTCTGAACAAAGCAATTGTCGAAGCTGGTGGTCCAAAAAACTTGATTACCTGCGCAGCTACACCAACTTTAGAATCAGCGAATACGATGATGAGCCATCCAAAAATATCACTTTTAGTGGTAACAGGCGGACCAGGAGTTGTAAAAGCAGCTATGCAAAAAGAGAAAAAAACCATTGCTGCCGGACCAGGAAATCCACCTTGTGTAGTAGATGAAACAGCCAATATCGCAAAAGCAGGCAAAGACATTGTTGCAGGTGCAAGTTTTGATAATAACTTGATTTGCATTTGCGAAAAAGAAACCATTGTGGTTGATTCGGTTGCAGATCAGCTAAAACTTGAAATGGAAAAAAATGGCGCTTTCATTCTGAATTCTGAACAAATTAAAGCAGTAACTAATTTAGTCATTGCAGATCCCGGTCGACCAGGACATGAAGGAGCAGCCAATAAGAATTTCGTGGGGAAAAACGCCGCTTACATTGCTAAAGCACTAGGAGTTTCTGTTCCAGAATCCACCCGTTTACTTCTTTGCGAAGTAGATGAAAACCATCCACTGGTTTGGACAGAGCAACTCATGCCTGTTATGCCTATGGTGCGTGTTAGGAATGTGGATGAAGCCATTGATCTAGCAGTGAAGTGCGAACACGGATTTCGTCATACGGCAATTATGCACTCTTTAAATGTGGCCAAATTGAGTAAAATGGCCAGAGTAATGAACTGTTCTATCTTTATAAAAAACGGGCCAAGTTATGCAGGATTAGGAAATGGAGGCGCAGGTCATGCTTCGTTTACAATTGCTAGTCCTACCGGCGAAGGAGTAACAAGAGCTCGTACTTTTACTAGAGAGCGTAGATGTACTTTGGTTGATTATTTCAGAATTATATAAAAGCTTAACATATGAAATTTGGCAAAGTAATCGGAAGAGTTGTTAGCACCCAGAAAGTTTCATCTTTTGAGGGAATAAGATTGGTTTTGGTTCAACCTCTCGATGAAAAATTGAACCCTGTTGGGGATGCTATCGTTGCCGTTGACACACTCAAAACCGATATTGGTCAGGTTATTTATTTTGAAACCAGCAAAGAAGCCAGTCGGATTATTGAAAAAGAAATGAATCCTTGCGATGCCGCTATAATGGGAATTATTGACGATATTAACCTTGCAGATACACCATGAGACTAGGCAAAGTAATAGGAACGGTTGTCTCTTCAACCCAAGCAAAAGATTACGAATCGAGAAAAATCCTTGTTATTCAACCTCTTGATGCAGACAAAAAACCTGCAGGCACTTCCTTTTTGGCAATTGATACTGTGCAAGCTGGAGTTGGCGATATCGTATTTACTATTGAAGAAGGAAATTCGGCAAGAGCAGTTATTGCAGATGCTGATGCATTAACGATTAAAACTGTAGTTGCCGCAATTGTTGATCACATTTCAAAATGATAAAATATTCAAACAGAAGAAAAAATAGTGCAACTTTGCAGTCGCAAAATCGAAGGAGAAAAACAAGTATGGGAAGTCTTGAACAAACAAACGCAAAAGATCAGGTAAAGCGCATTGCTATTGGCGCCGACCATGGAGCTTTTGATGCAAAACAAGCCCTCAAACGCTACCTCGAAACGCTTGGTTATAAAGTGATCGATGTTGGAACGAACGATCATACTACCAAAGTTGATTATCCGGATTTTGCCCTCGCGGTAGCAAAAAAAGTAGTTAGTGGCGATTGCGAAAGAGGAATCATGTTGGATGCTGCCGGAATTGGATCTGCAATGGCTTGTAATAAAGTAAAAGGAATACGTGCTGCATTGTGTTGGAATCCGGAAACGATCGTCAACAGTCGCGCACACAACAATGCAAATGTTCTAACAATGGGAACACTTCAGCATGCCGTATCAGACATCTGCAGCATGAGTAAACTTTGGCTCGAAACACGATTCGAAGGAGGAAGACATTGGCCAAGAATAAACAAAATGATGTCGATTGAAAGAATGTAAAAAGATGGAAGAAAACGAATTGATTGAAAAAATTACGAAAGAAGTACTTTCGAAACTAGAGAAAATGAATCTTACTAAAGAATCCGGAACAGGAACCAAACAAAGCTCCTCTTCGGCTTCTTTATCGGCCACTGAACTTGCCGGATATATCGATCATACTTTATTAAAACCTGGCGCTACTGAAAATCAGTTTGAGCAGTTATGCCAAGAAGCTTTAAACTACAAATTCATGTCGGTTTGTGTTAATTCTTCCTGGGTTCCTTATGTTGCCAAAAAGCTGAGAGGATCGAGTGTAAAAGTGTGTTCCGTTGTTGGCTTTCCTTTAGGCGAAATGGACACGCGCAGCAAAGCCTTTGAAACAAGAAACGCCATTGCAAATGGAGCTCACGAAATAGACATGGTTATTAATACAAGCGCTTTAAAATCAGGTAATTTAAAATTAGTTGAAGAAGATATTCGCGCTATTAAAAGAGCTTGTAGAAGCACAACCATTTTAAAAGTCATCATTGAAACTTCTTTATTAACAGATGAAGAAAAAGTGATTGCTTGCGAATTATCTAAAAAAGCAGGTGCCGATTTCGTAAAAACAAGTACCGGATTTACAGGTGCAGGAGCTACCGTTGAAGACGTTGCCTTAATGCGCAGAGTTGTTGGACCAAAATTGGGCGTGAAAGCGAGTGGTGGAATTCGGGATTATAAAACGGCTGTCGCGATGATTCATGCTGGAGCAAATCGAATTGGCGCAGGTGGAAGTGTTGCCATTGTAAGTGGATCTACAGCAAAAGGAAATTACTAAAATTAAACTTTAGTTATTGCTTCTATCTGTTGGCTAAACAATAGATTTATATTAAAATACAGAGCGGTCATTTGGCCGCTTTTTTAGGTTAAAAGTGATTGTGTTTTCTTATTAATCAAACCAAAATAAATCTGAATTTTCTAGCTTAAAAATCTTTCCCGTTTGCAAAATAATTTTAAAAAAAGAGGGAGCTTCAATAGGCTCCCACTTCTTCTTCAAAAATTACATCAGAATAATTCGTTTATAACTTACTTTGTCTTTGTTTGCTAAGCGTATAAAATAGACACCACGCTCAAACGAAGGTAAATTGTATTCCTTTTGAAGCATTTGAGATCCATGGTAGAACATTTTATCTTCTAAAAGAATCCGACCATCGAAATCAATAATCCAAACTTCCACGTCTTCTTCTATTCCTTTAATTTGAACATTAAATTGATTGTTTTTAGATGGATTTGGATAAATTTCAATTTCAATTCCATCCGTGTCTAATTCGTTAAGACCCGTACAATCTTTAAATACCAAAGGAATTGAATCTAGTGAAATGCAACCGGTACTATTCATTACTTCCACAAAATACATGAATTCACCGGCATCAAACTTTTGAACATCAATCGTATTAGAAGCCATATTATCTGGTTTCCAAAGGTAAGAAACAGCATCGTCGGCCGTTGCAGTAAGTTGGATGATATCTTTGGTACATGCCGTATCATTGGGTGTTGCTGTAATGGATATTGCGGAGCCCTGATTAAAGTTAAGCACCAAATCATCACTTGCCTCACAGCCGTGTTTACTCACTACATCTACTGTAAAATAATAACTTCCAGCGGTTTCTGTTGCATAAACTATGGATTCCGTTGTTTCTCCTGTACTCCAATTAAACAATTCGATATCAGGTCCTTCAGCCGTTAAAACAACCGGATAGAATGTGCAAATATTATCATCAGGCGAAGCCTTAATCTGAACAGTAAGCTCACTGGCGAGCGTTAGATTAACTGGATTTTCGGCATACGCATTTTCGCAACCATCCAATTCTTTCACCATTATTTCATAACTACCAGAACTTAAATCACCAAAATAATTGTCCACTTGATAAGTAACACCATTATCGATGGAATAAAGCACGCTTCCGAAAACACTTCTTGCAATAATTTCAATAGAACCTAAACCGCCATCGCAATTTCCGTAAGTTAAGTTTACATTAGAAAATAGAACTCCTTGTGGTTGTAGCAAAACAAGCGGATTCTGATCGTAGAATAATTCACAACCGTTTGCATCTTTTACAGCAACAGTGTATTCTCCAGCGTCTAAACCAGTGAATACTCCGCTAGATTGATAAGTTAAACCACCATCAATCGAATAGCTGAGCGCGCCTACTCCTCCATTTCCACTAGCCGTGATCTCACCATCAGCAGATCCGTTACACCATAAATCTAATTTACTTACGGATAAACTCATGCTTGGCGGTGCATTCAACACCACATTTTGCGGACTCGATTGACAAGAAGTATGTACCTTGTGCCGAACGACTACTAAATAAGCGCCAGCCTCCAATCCTTCGAAGTTAGAATCGTCTTGCCAGCTTGCTCCATCATTGATGGAATATTGATAATTTTCACTTACACCTCCACTTGCGGCAATCGCTATGGTTCCATCTGCACTTTCGGAACAAGTTAAATCCGATTTAACAACCGTGAAATTAATTAGAACTGGTTGTAAAACCGAAACTTCATGAGCAGTTTGACAAGGAGTTCCACCAGCTCTACGAACAAGAACAGCATAATTTCCGGCAACTAAATTGGAGAACGTTTTACTTAACTGCCAAGTGACTCCTGCATTGATAGAGTATTCGTAATTGGCAACCGGAACAGAAGCATCCAACGCAACGATTATTGAACCATCGTTGCCGCCGGAACAACTAACATTTGTAATACTTTCCGTAAAGATTAATTCACTTTCTTTCCCTACAGTAAACTCTGCCATTTCCGACAAACAAGCTGTATTAATCCGGTCGCTAACCAAAACTTGATAGGTTCCAACTCCTAAACCACTAAGGGTACTGCTGGTTTGCCATGTAAGTCCATTGTCTTTTGAGTAATTATAAACAAGTGCAGATCCTCCTTTTGCTTTCACAACGATTGAACCATCATTCAATCCACCACAACTTTCGTTGATTATTGTAACAGTGAATGTAATGACCAGAGGTTCGGTGATGCTTACTTCAACAGGATAGGATAAACATAAACTTCCGGCTTTTTTCCTTAACAGAACGCTGTATGTTTCCGGAGCAAGCCCGGTAAACACATTGGACTCTTGCCAAGTTAAACCATTGTCTTTTGAGAATTCATAATCCAGCAGATCCGATCCGATACCCAAACCAACTGTGATGGTACCATCATCACTTCCATTGCAAGTTAAATTAGTAGTTGAAACACTAAAATCCAACTGTATTTTCTTCTCGATAACAACCGTTGTTGTTTCCGAAGTACAATCTATATTGTCTAGTTTACGAGCAGAAACCGCATAGGTTCCTATTCCAATATTGTTAAATAAATTCGAAGTTTGATAGGTATTTCCTCCATCGATACTGAACTCATAACTACCATCTGGTGAAGCGGATATGACTATTTGTCCATCGTTTACTGCTTCACAACTTTCATCTTTTTTAGTGATTTCTAAAGTTATTTTTAAAGGTTCTGAAAGAACTAAATAGGAAACCTGAGACTGACAAACAGTTGTCCCTGTTTCTCGCACTTTAGCAGCATACAAACTCGAACGTAAATTGGTAAATACATTAAGCGGTTGCCAATTTGTTCCGTTGTTAATCGTGTATTCGTAACTTGCATCAAGCGCACCAACAGTCATTGTTAGTTCTATTTCACCATCATTAGATCCATTACAACTAATATGAGTCACTTTTGATTCAAAACCAATGGCAGATGCTTTTATCAAGGTGACTTGAACTCCGGCTGACTGACAATCATTAAAATCTTTATCTCTTATATTGAGATTATACACTCCCGCTGACAAATCTTCAAATAATGGACTATCAAACCAGGTTGCGCCATTATCAATTGTATATTGATAAGTCTCACTTTCGCCACCTTGGGCAAAGAATTCTATTTTACCATCAGATTTTGCGTTGCAACTTTCATCTCTTTTTTCAAAAGTAAACAGTAAAGGCTCAGCTTCGTACAATTCAATATCTGTAGTAGCTGACTCACAAAGTGGAGCTGCCTGATCCCGAATAACTAACTGATAATTACCGCCTGACAAATCGTAAAAAACACTCGAGCTTTGCCAAGTAATTCCATTATCGATAGAGAACTCGTAAGTTGCTCCTCCATCTACCATGAAATCAATTCCTCCATCCGCTGCACCCGGACAAGTTACATCGTAATAGTCGTAAGTAAACGTAATTGGAGACAAAGCTCTAATTTTAATTTCCTGACTATCAGACAAACATAATGGGCTTGCTTTATCCCTAATTAGAGTAGTATAAAAGGCAGCAGATAATCCTGTAAATTCATTACTGTCTTGCCAAGAACTTCCATTATTAATCGAGTATTGATACGAGCCACTACCTCCTTCGGCCAAAATACTAATTTGTCCGTCGTTGTTTGTTCCACAATCAGCATCATTATAGGTATAAGTAAATGCCAAAGGCGAAGATTCATTTAGAACCACTTCTGTCGAAGAACTTTGACACAGATTGTTATTTTTATTTCTAACAACTGCTTGATAGGTTCCAGAACTTAGATTTTCAAACAAATTGGAATCCTGCCAATTAGCACCATTATCGATACTAAATTCAAATTCTTCGCTTGCTCCCCCTCCAGTACCTCCGGTTAAAATTAGTTCGATCACACCACGATCGGATCCAAAACACGCCAAATCCGTTTTATGAACAGTAAAGCTAATCTCTGTCGGTTCTGTTAGAATTATTTCTTTCGATTCCGTCTGACAAGTCTTCACTCCTAAATCTCTTACTGTTACCAAATAACTCGAAGCTGTTAGATTTAAGAATCTATTATTTGCTTGCCAGGTTGTGCCTCCGTCAATCGAGTATTCGTAAGTCGCTGTTCCTAAACCTCCATCGCCTCCATTGGCAAGAACCATTATCGCACCATCATTTCCTTCAAAACAACTAATATTTGACTGCGCTACGGTAAAAGTAATTTGCGTTGGCTGCTCCAACTCCACTAGAAGAGGCTCGGTGTAACAATCCGCCAAGGCTTGTTCTCTTACAACTAGGGTGTAACTTCCTGCTTCTAAATTAGAAAACAGAGCATTACCCGACCAAGTTGCACCATTATTAATCGAATATTCATAATCAGTTCCGCCAGAAGCCACTATAAAAATGGAACCATCGTTGCCATTATAGCAACTTAAATTTTGAGGCGTTGCACTAACTTTAATTGTTGAGTATTCAAAAATATGAACAGGAACCGAAGCTGTTTCACAAGAAGGATTTTCTCGATCTCGAACAATTAATTCGTAATCGTCTGAAATAAGATTTGAGAACAATCCTGAACTTTGCCAATTCAATCCGCCATCAATTGTATAATCAAAGGTTCCACTTCCTGCTCCCCCTTCTGCTCCTTGTGCTTCAATTTGAATCTCGCCATCATTACCAATCACACAAGTTGAATTCGTTTTTTGATACGTAAAGCGTATTTCGGTAGGTTCCGTTATTAAAACTGCAATTTGATCTGAACCACAAAGTGGATTTGTTTGCTCTCTAGTAGCAATGGTATATTCTCCTGCGTACAAACTTTCGAATAATCCACTGCTTTGCCAATTCGTTCCTCCATCGATGGTAAATTCATAACCTGATCCACCCAATCCGGTCATATCGATTATACCGTTATTATTTCCAAAGCAATTGATCTCTGTGATAGAATAATCCAAATTAATCGGACTAATTAAATCAATGAAAATATCTTGGAATGGAGTGCCACAATTGGTATTGATTTTATCTCTAGCTCCCACTAAATAATTGCCGGAAACTAAATTGCTGAAATCTGGACTATCTTGCCAGCTTGCTCCACCATTCACGGTATATTGGAAAGTTGCACTAGAAGCACCACCTTCTCCGCCAAAAGTAGAAATGTGGATTTCGCCATCATCGTTGGTACTGCAATTTGCATCTTTTTTTAAAACAGTTATTTCTAACAAATCCGGTTCTGTGATCTCAGTGATCTCAGCTTCTGTTTGGCAACTTACATTTACTTTATCGCGAAGTACCAGTTGGTATTCTCCGCTATACAAAGTGCTAAACAAGGCTCCGTCTTGCCATGAATTTCCTCCATTTACGGAATAGCTGTAAGCACCACTTCCATTCCCACCAATGCCTCCAACGGCTTCAAAAGAAATGCTTCCATCGTTGCTTCCGTTGCAAGTTACATCTTGCTTGGTAAAAGAGAATTCCAGTTTACTTGGTTGGGTAATTTCTACTATTTCTGCTTCGGTAACATTTACTGTATTCACTTTATCACGAACTCTAACTACATAATTACCAGCTATCAATCCGGTAAATATATTTGAATCGCTCCAATTTATTCCATCATCAATGGAGTATTGATAGGTTCCACTTCCTGTTCCACCTAATCCGCCGCTAGCCGTAATTTGAATTTGTCCGTTTGAATCACCAAAACAACTTAAATTAATCTGAGTTGTGGTAAATGTGAGTGGTGTAGGTTGGGTTAGAATGACTTCTTGAGGGCCTATTTCGCACGAAGTATTGGAGCGGTCTCTCACCATTATTTGATACGTACCGGCTATTAATTCGGTAAACATGGATGCATCCTGCCATGTTAAGCCTCCGTCGTTGGAATATTGATACAGTCCTGTTCCTGAGCCACCTTCGCCACCAATTGCAAGGACTGAAATAACTCCATTTGAACATTCATAACAACTTACATCTACTTTTTCTGTTGTAAAAGAAATCGGCGTAGGCTGAGTGATTGTTAATCGCTGAGGTTCTGAAGTACAGTCTTCGTTACCTTTTTCGGCAACGATGAATGTATATCGGTTTGCACTTAAGTTTTCAAAAATATTAGACGCTTGGTAAGAACTGCCTCCATTATTTGAATAAACATAACCTGCTCCCGAACCTCCACTGGCTATGATTTCTACACGACCATCTGAAGAACCAGCACAACCAACATCATGCTGTACGTAGGTAAAAGTGATCGGATCAGATTCTTGAATTTGAACTTCTTTGGAATCAGAAGAACAATAGGTATTTACTTTATCTCTTACAACTACTTGATAATTTGCTGCAAATAAATTCTCAAATACATTGCTATCCTTCCAACTGTATCCACCGTCAATACTGTATTGATAGGTACCACTTCCGGCTCCACCAACTCCTCCGGATGCGGTGACAATAATTTTTCCGCTGTTATCGCCATTACAAACAATACCAAATGCTTGGGTTGTGAAATCTAAGAGAGTTGGTTGTGTAAGCGTTACTTCGATTCCCTCTTGAACGCAATTCACATTGCTTTGATCTCGCACAGCGATTGCAAAAGTTCCAGCTGACAAACCAGGAAAAACATTGGTTGTTTGCCAATTAGTTCCTCCATCGATGGAATAGGCAAATAAACCACTACTCGAACCACCTTCGCCTCCCGTGGCTGTTATTTCAATTTGACCATCAGATCCACCATTGCAGCTAATATTTTTGGTAGTTGTAATTACATTGATTGGACTAGGCTGGGTTATTATAATGGATTTAGAATCCGTAAAACAATCTGTATTCACGGCATCTCTAACTAATGCGCTGTAAGTTAAGGCCGATAACCCGGTAAAGATGTTTGAATCTTGCCAAGTTTTGCCATTATCGATACTGTATTGGTAAGTTCCGCTTCCATCTCCACCAACACCTCCTTCGGCAGTAATACTAATTGATCCATCATTGCCCTCGTTACAACTTACATTGTGCTGCGAATAAGTAAATTGAATCGCTGTAGGTTCTTCAATCCGCACTGTTTTTATAGTAGAAATACAATCTGTATTTGCTTGATCTCTAATAAGAACCTGATAATCGCCGGCAGGTAAATTGCTAAATATATTTTCTTTTTGCCAACTAGTTCCATTGTTATTCGAGTAATCGAATCCGCTTCCAGAACCACCTTGAGCATTGACAGTGATGGAACCGTTGTTACCACCATTACAACTCACATCAACAAGCGAGTTTGTGAATGTTAGTGGGTCGGCCTGTGTTATTTTCACGACGGTTACCTCGCTGGAACAATCCACATTTGCACGGTCTCTAATTTTTGCATTGTAACTACCTGCTAGTAAGTTGGAAAAAGTATCATCTGTTTGCCAAGTAAGTCCGCCATCGATGCTGTATTCATACGTTCCACTACCGTTTCCTCCAATTCCTCCTGAAGCAATGAGGGTAATCTCACCATGGTTATTGCCATTACAACTAATATTTTGCTGCTCAAAAGTAAAACTCAGCTCTGTGGGCTCTTCAATAGATACTGTTTTGGAAACAGTTAAGCAGCTTTTATTTAGCGCATCACGGACAACTATTTCATAATCGCCGGCCACAAGATTGCTAAACGTATTTGTTGTTTGCCAATTATCTCCATTGTCGTTGGAATATTCATAAGTTCCACTTCCTGCTCCTCCTTCGCCTCCTGTAGCATCCACAATAATTTCACCTTCATTTCCACCGTAACAATTGATATCAAGTTTGGTAGTTGTAAAAGCAAGAGCTGTTGGCTGGGTAATAATTAGCGTTTCTCCGGTGACAATACAAGTAGTACTTTCTTTATCTCTGACTGCCAAAGGATACTCTCCCGCAATTAAGCCGTTGAAGACAGCTTCATCTTGCCAAGTTGAACCTCCGTCAATACTGTACTGATAGGTTCCGCTTCCATTTCCACCAATACCGCCACTTGCAGTTAACGTTATAGCTCCATCATTACCACCGAAACAAGAAACCTCTGTCTGCTCACTCTCAAAAGTGATTGCTGTTGGTTCTTGAATAACTACTTCAACCGGATCTGTAGCGCACGTTATTGTTGCTGCAACTTTCTTATTTTTAATTGGATAATTGTATTTGCGATCTCGAACAACTAAACTATACGTTCCTTCCGTCAAAAGCGTAAACTTATTTGAAACTTGCCATCTATTTCCGCCATCCATAGAGTATTCGTAACCGGCTCCTAAACCACCGGTAGCCGTAATTTCAATCAGACCGTCATTTCCGGCATTACAACTTACATCTGTTAATAGATAAGTAAATGAAAGTGGATCAGGCTCTGTCAATGTTACATCCGATACATTGATACACCCATTACTTTCTTGTACAACAATTTTATAATCGCCCGAGGCCAAACCCGTAAACACATTTGTTGTATAAAAATCTGCACCATTGTTGATAGAATATACATAGGGCGGAGTTCCGCCATTAGCAAAAATTTCTATTTCGCCATTTGATTCACCATTGCAACTTACATGGGTAATGGAGGTGATTGGCGGCTGTATATTCCCATAAATGATTGTAATACTTCCACAATTTCCGGGAGCAACGTTACATTCTCCCTCTCCACGCACATAATAGGTGGTGGTAGTGGTGGGAGAAACCGTGAATATACCCGTTGTATTTGAAGCGATCAGCGTTCCACCGCAACTTCCTGAATACAAATACCAAGCAGATGCACCATTGAGTTTATCGGTAGCGCCAATAGAAATGGTGGTACTTGGCAATCCCAATGGACAAATAACCGGTTGAGTGGCGCTGAGGGTTGGGGTGTCGGCAGAAGTAGCCGGAACAAAACCCGTTGCTTCGTAAATACGATCGTTACCGCCAATATATAAACTGTATTTTGATGGATCTTTGGAAGAAGGACCGAACTTTAAATCACAAAAATTGGTTGCCAATAGGCCTGAAGCAAAAACTTCTCCAACACCAGTTGACAAATTATAACGATGAACCGTAGTCCCGGCATGCACAAAAGCATATTGTCCGGTTGGATCGACCGCAAAATTACTTCGACTGATATTGGGTAATGGATCCGTAACCAAAGTATAGGTTCCTCCTACTACATCAACTTCATAAATCCCTAAGGGACTGATCGCCAAATACAATTTGCCTGTTGCTTCACAATATTCTAATCCATGCAAAGTATCACTTGGCAACCCGCTTACAACAATGCTAGAGGTATTTGTAGCTAGGTCATATTCATAGATAGCATTCGCACTACCTTTTCCATCAGTTGTATAAATTTTATCGCCAACCACAGCCATACCTGCTTCTGCTCCATTATCGCCGGGAAAAGTATACGGATTTGAAGACGTCACAGTAGGATCAAGATCGACTACAATTAAGCTGCCTTCAGAATTGGTAAAAATAGAATCGTTGTAAAAAACAATATCGGTAGAAATATAATTGTGCAATAAACCAACAGCAGCACTATTCGCAAAATTTGTAGAAATAACAGAAGCTGTTCCGTTCAGACCAACTTTATAAAGACGTCCGAAAATATGTTCTCCGGTAAAATAAATCAGGTTATTGTCCCAATCCACCGTCATTTCTGTCACCTTATCAGAGAATCTTGAAAACTCTGAGATACAATAAGGATCATTGATGGTTTGTGAAAAAGTTTTTTCAGAACTAAAAAGAAGTCCAATGCTTAAAACCCAAGCGATTGAAAAAACGCTAAAAATTGAACGCAAATTAAATTTTGAAGTGGAACGTATCATGTTACTTTGGTTTTGCTGTTAACAAATTTGCTTGATTTCATCGAAGGTGAATCCCAATAATCCTGCATTTCTTCGTCTTACCTTTTCTCCTTTTTGCTAAACTAAACGAGTCTTTTTACAATCTGACACGGCAAAGCATTAGGTTCGAAAATCAACGAGCCTATTTCCTTATGGATACATCAAGCGAAACAAAGATAATGAATTAAAAACCGAGTTAAAAGGGCAGATTTTAAATTAATTAACAAGTAAGATTTAATAGTTTTTAAGCGAAAAAGCTTCTTAATCGCTGTTTTACAGGATCTTAATTAACTTGGACAACTAAAATAGAACAGATTGCAACGCCTTATTTAGAACAAAAGTTGGGTGATCTATTTTTTAAAAAGCTGATTTTCTGAATACTAAATTATCTTACCTTTCAAAAACGACCCAATGAAACGGTATCCGTCAAGTATCTCATAAATTTTCTTAGTTTTGGATACCTAATACATTCTACAAAACAAACCTATGAAACCTTTACATTTAATAATCTTAACCTTCATGTTTCCCTTTCTAAGTCATGCTCAAAGTCTTAACACTTCAAGAATTGATGAAATCATCGAAAACCAGCTAAGAGATGCTAAACGCACTTATACCGACTTGCATCAAAATCCGGAATTATCGCTGATGGAGTTTGAAACCGCAAAAAAGATGGCAGCAAAACTTAAAGAACTAGGTTTTGAAGTAACTACGGGTGTTGGAGGAAATGGAGTTGTTGGCGTTTTTAAAAACGGCTCTGGGAAAACCATCTTACTTCGTACAGACATGGATGCGCTTCCTATTGAAGAAAAAACAAGTTTAGCTTTTGCAAGCAAAATGATTACCACCGATTTTGACGGAAAAAAAGCTCCTGCCATGCATGCATGTGGCCACGATTTGCACATGACCACCTGGTTAGGAACATTGAAAACACTCACAGAACTGAAAAACTATTGGAAGGGTACTATTGTAGCTATTGCACAACCTGCAGAAGAGGTAAGTGGAGGATCTAACGCAATGATTGCCGATGGACTTTTTACTCGTTTTCCGAAACCTGATTATGCCCTCGCCTATCACGTTAGTGCAGAGTTACCCGCTGGAACAATTGGCTATTATCCAGGCGCTATTTTTGCAGGAGTAAACAGCATTGATATTCACGTTTTTGGTCGTGGAGGTCACGGTGCAATGCCACATACGACCATCGATCCGGTAGTCTTAGCTTCGAGAATTGTTTTGGATATTCAAACCATTGTAAGTAGAGAAATTAATCCCGTTCATCCGGCCGTTGTTACGGTTGGGAGTATCCATGGCGGCACAAAACACAATATCATTCCTGATCAATTAGATATGCAGCTTACAGTGCGTTTTTTTAGTGATGAAACTTATCAAAAAATTCTTGATGGCCTTCAAAGAATTGCAAAAGGCCTAGCGATCTCTGCCGGCTTAGAAGAAGAAAAATGGCCTTTGGTGCAGGCTTCAAATCAATTTACACCACCCGTTGTAAACAATGCTGCCTTGGTAATGAAAGCAACACAATCGATGAAAGACCTACTTGGAGAGAATAATGTAATTCAAGTTGAACCGCTAACCGTTGGAGAGGATTTTGGAAAGTACGGACGAACTGAAGAACAAATTCCAATCGCCTTGTTTTGGTTAGGAGGTGTGAGTACAGAAAAACACCAAGATCATTTGAAAAATGGCACTTCCCTACCGGGATTGCACAATGCAACTTTCTTCCCCGATTTTGAACCCACCTTTAAAACAGGTGTTTCTGCCATGGCTTCAACCATGATTCAGCTATTTAACGAAAAGTAAAAACATGAAGCAAAAAAAAGCTTATTCTACCAATGTATTTGTTCGATTTTTAGTATTCATCGTTTTTTCCATCTTTATTTGGCGATTTAAAATAAAAAAAATCATGCCGGAAAAGGTGAAGAAGTTAAAAGCACCCTATCTGGTTTTGTCGAATCATGTAGGCTTTTGGGATCCTTTTCTGGCCGGTCATTTTTTAAAGCCTTTTACGCATTTTGTTTCTTCGGATGCCGTATTCCGTAATCCCTTATTACGCTTTTTCTTAACTCGATTGGGAACCATTCCAAAGAAAAAAAACATGCGCGACAGTCAGGTTATCCGCGATATTGTTACGGTAATTAAGCAAGGCGAAAATGTGGGCATCTTCCCTGAAGCCGTACGAAACTGGT
Organism: Bacteroidales bacterium; assembly: GCA_016933745.1. GTDB lineage: Bacteria > Bacteroidota > Bacteroidia > Bacteroidales > UBA12170 > UBA12170. The sequence continues at coordinate 2,825 of JAFGAK010000275.1, read as the reverse complement.
CAGGGACAAGCTCTCCGATGGATCCATCGATTGGAAAATTAATTAAAATGTTAGGCGTTCCGGTGGTTGTTCCTGTTTTAAAAGGAATGAATTTACTAAATCCACGATGGGCTTTTAATATGCAAGCTTATCCGATGGAAATTGAGTATAAATTGGTTTTCAATCAAGAACAAGTTAAGAACTTGGACTCGATAGTCATTTTCGAAGAATTGTCGAAAGCCATGTTTCAAGATGATGTGAAGTATCAGGAAAAAAGAATGATTAAAGTGAAATCCAATACCCGGGCAGAACATATCAGTCATGCACTTTATCTGTGTCCCGAATGCCATGCCATTGATTCTTTTCGTGCCAAAGGAAATGATTTCCATTGTTCCAATTGCAATTATACAATTCATGTGAATGACTATCGTTTTTTCGAACGAATTGATCAAGGAAAACTTCACTTTAAAAATATTCGCGATTGGTTTGACTGGGAAGAAAAAGAATTGGTTAAGCTAGTTAGAGACAAATATTTGAGCCAAACACAAGACCCTATTTTTACAGACAAAGAAATGCTTATTTATAAAAACAATGCCAACGGAAAATTAATTTCAGCAGGCAAAGCCGATGTACATCTTTTCCACAACCAGATTGAAATTGCTTTCTACGACAAAGAGCATTTACATTTTAATTTTCATGATCTGCAAACTATCAATCCGCAAACCAAAGAACGCCTCGAGATATTCTACAACAAAGATGCCTATCGAATTGCAGGAACAAAACCAGGTGTAAGTGCTTTGAAATGGGAAGTTGCTGTAAATACGATTTGGAAAGAAATGGGATTAACGGCGAAAATGGTTCCTTATATTCGCGTATAAAGGTGTTTTTAATATAAAAAAGCAGCTCCAATTGAAACTGCTTTTGTGGGCTGTACTGGATTCGAACCAGTGACCCCTACCCTGTCAAGGTAATGCTCTAAACCAACTGAGCTAACAGCCCTTTTTTATGTGATGTCAAAATTAGCTTTTTTGGTGGTTAAGTTCCCCCTAACCTGTCATCCGTCAGCCGACGGACTAAACCAACTGAGCTAACAGCCCTTTTTTGAACAACAAAAATACAATTATTTGCCCGATTGAAAAATTATTCTTCTTTTTTATAAAAGTTGGTGCTTTCGAAGATTTTGTCTGCCGATTGAGCAATAAATCCACCGTATAAATCACCATTGGAAGTTAGATATCGCCGCGCAAATTCATAATAGCTACTCGGGATTTGATAACTGCCTTCCACAAAATCTATGGTACGAATGCTGGCTTTGGTTGATGATTGTTCTAACAAATCAGTAGGAGTGCCTTTGATCTCTCCGCCAACTGTATTCAATAATAATCCATTTTCTTTTAAGAATTTGTTTACTTCCTGGATGCTCCTTAACTTTTTGAGAGTATTGATGCTTACAGTGAAATGATTGGCTCGAAAACCGTAAACATACACCCAGGCAGCGTATTCCGATTCCTTTCTTAACTTTTCATATACCTCGTAAGAAGGTTTCCCCCAGCTATTTCCGCTGTAAACAAATCCCTCCGACATGTAACTGGCTTCGGGAATACGATCGATATTTTCTTTTACAATTGCTCGTAAACTAGCCGACATTTCTTCCAAAATCAATTGGCTAATAAAAACACGAGGAGCATTTTTAAACGCTTTGAATTCATAATGCTTGGCATAGAGATGCTTTTCTTTGAAATAATAGTCGCCACGGTATTCGTAGCCCACCTCTAAAAATACTTTTGCTAACACATCAATATGCACTCTTGAATCGTTGAAAGTACGAAAAGCAATATGATCATTGACTACCGTTTCTCCCTGATTTACAAATAGATCGTAAATGATTTTCACTTCCGGATTTTGCTTGATATAATCCTGCCAAATGGCATCAAATAATTTCTTCGCTTGCTCCATACTCCGTAGTTTGTTCGCAATAATACATCTTTTTTAATTCATTTGGAAAAGCAAAATCGTAAAAAACCCAAATACCATCTGCCTAAATCCATTGAATTTTTCTGCCCTGTAACGATACTGTCAAAACAAAAATCAGCTGGTATGCTTGGTGAATCCGTTTTAATCATTCCTGCCTTGAATTTCCTTATCTAAACCGCTGCATTGCAACTTCTTTCTTTAAAAGCAATATTTAGGTTGCAATCAGTAGCTTTCTGTTTTATTTTACTATCTATTCCTATCTTTCATACCCATCAAATTATTTTTTAATAGGCATCATAATATATTTTAATGCGCATTAAACTTTATTATCATACGTATAAAGATAAATATTGGTAAAGAGAATCTTGCTAAAAAGAAGGCTTCACTTTCGTAAATTCCGTTCAGCTTACACTATTTTTCAAAAGGAATATTAAGATTTTACCTTTTTAAATTTTGCTGAATCACAAAAGCCCATTTACATTTAACTAAGAAATAATTGATTATTTTTAGTTGTTTATCCCCAGACCAAATAATTTGAAACTGTCCAAAATTCACTCAGCTAGTCAATCACCAGCACTTCAACGGTATTTGTTCCTGTAAAGCGATAAGAATCAGTTAGGCGATTGGCAAGTACTTCTGCTCTTTTTACATTCAATGTTATTTGTAAGAACTCGAGGATATCCACTTTTTTTTTGGAAATGGATAAGATTAAAGTTTTTTTTCAGGGTTAAGGTTTCCCCAAACCCTAAAAATTTACCTGCTTTTCAATCACATTCATTTCTACAAGTTCTTTTAATGTTTAGAAAGCCCAATAAGCCATCTACATAGCATTCGTATGATCTTCAAAGGCTTGCTACTTCTACCTTATTTTT
>JAFGAK010000274.1 GCA_016933745.1 Bacteroidales bacterium | reverse complement strand
GCCACCAAATCAGTTGCTTCTTTGGCCATTGGTTTAGAAGATTATACAGCCGATTTAGGCGTACGACGAACAGCAGAAGCAACAGAATCCTTTTATGCACGAACAGCTTTGGTAAATGCGGCAGTTGCAGCCGGAGTTCAAGCCATTGATTCGGTATTCTCCGATGTTTCGGATATGGAAGGTTTAAAAAAGAATGTGCAAGTTTCGAAAAGTTTGGGATTCAATGGAATGGGTTGTATTCATCCACGCCAAATCCGCGTAATTCATGAAAATTTCGCACCCGATCAAATGGAAATCGAAAAAGCTCAAAAAATATATTTGGCTTTTCTTAAAGCAAAAGAAAAAGGACTTGGAGTTGTTTCTTTAGGCACGAAAATGATCGATGCTCCCGTTGTAAAACGTGCTGAAAAAGTAATACAATTGGCCATTGATATGGGGAAATTGAAGAAAGATTGGCAAATCGAAACGGAGAAAAAAGAAAATTAATCTCATATTTTTTAGCTTTTAGTTATGAGCGATTACGATCAAATAGTAAAAAATGCAGCCGGAAGATGGGTTCCTGAAATCATTAACGGCGAAAAACATACTGCTTATCAAGGAGTTGGAAAATTCAAGCCAAGCGGCAGAAAGCACGCTCCTCGTATTCCTTCTTGTGCCGATTATCCTGCAGATGGAAATAAGTTAGTTCCTAGTCTTAAAGAAGCGTTGATAAAAGCTGGACTGAAAGATGGAATGACGATTTCTACCCATCATCATTTTAGGAATGGCGATTTGATTGCTAATCAGATTTTCGATATTGCTCACGAACTTGGAATCAAAGGTTTGCGCTGGTTTCCTTCTGCATCATTTCCCTGTCATACGCATTTAATTCCTTACCTCGAAGATGGAACAATTCATCACATCGAAGGAAGTATGAATGGTGCTTTGGGTCAATTTTGTTCGGATGGTAAAATGGCTGGTGTTGGAATTTTACGTTCGCATGGCGGTCGTTACCAAGCTATTCAAGATGGCGAAGTGCAAATAGATATTGCGGTTATTGCAGCTCCATCTGCTGATGCATTTGGAAATGCGAATGGTGTTGATGGCCCTGCTGCCTGTGGATTATTGGGCTTTGCTTTGGGCGATTCTCAATATGCCGATAAAGTCATCGTGGTAACAGATCATTTAGTTCCTTTCCCCTGTGTGCCTTTTCAAATTCATGGGAATCATGTTGACTACACTGTTTTGGTTGACAAAGTGGGAGAACCAGAGAAAATCATTTCTGGAACAACACAAATAACAAAGAGTCCGGATCGTTTACTAATTGCAGAAATGACAGCGCAGTTTTGTGAAGAAGCTGGTATTGTTCAGGATGGTTTTTCTTACCAAGCAGGCGCCGGAGGAACCGCTTTAAGTATCGGAATTTATTTTGCGGAGATTTTAAAAGAAAGAGGTTGGAAAGCTCGGTTTATTCGTGCAGGTAGTAATCAGTATCCTGTTAAAATGCTCGAAGATGGATTGGTCGATTATATTTTAGATGGACAAACATTTGATTTAGAAGGTATTCGGTCGATGCGCGAAAATGCAAATCATATCGCTACCAGTCCGTTTACTTCTTATAATTATCACAGCAAAGGAAATTTTGCAAGCATGGTGGATGTGGTT
>JAFGAK010000273.1 GCA_016933745.1 Bacteroidales bacterium | reverse complement strand
TGCGAAAAATTGCCAGACAGGATCAATTGACCGTTCGACACGCTCAGGTTCAGTGGGATGCAACGGGTGTGCCCGCCTATTGTCCATGCCTCGGCTTGGCCGTTTTTTTCGTTGATGCGCACCATTAAAATATCGATATTGTTAATGGCCTTTAAGGTGTCGGAATTAAAAATGCAGTAATGCCTGAACTGCGAAGCGACCCATAAATAACCATTGAACGATTGTATGCTTACGGGTTTTAACTCCATCCCTTTCAATAATGGCTGATAATCGTAAACCTTGCCATTGCTGCCAATGGTGGCCGCATACATTTTCCGATATACTATTCGCGGCTGGTCGGGGTCGTTTTCTTCGCCACTGATCCCGGCAACATGCAGCTCGTTTCCCTTGCCTTTGCACATGGCATATACATGCCCTTTCAAAACTTCGTTGCCTTTAAGCACTTCCTTTTGTTTGCCGTTTTTTTGCAGGGTAACTACAAAAGGGCTTTTTTGGCTTGACTTTGGTTCTGAAAAAAACAATTCGTCAACTTTCATTTCGTTATTGAACCAGCCTGACAGGTGCACCGCGCCCGAGGGTTCGCTCACCAGTGCTTCTATGTTAAACCCGTTAGAACCTTCAATAGTGGTTTGGTCGGTAATTTTGCCTTTGTCGTCGAACCAAGTTGCCAAATAAAAAAGGTCGTAGTTTGAGCTGAAAATATTTCCAAGCATTTCCGTTTCACCGTAATGTTTCGACACCAACACCGACTGGCCGTTGTAAGCTCCGAAAACAGCAAAATCATCGGCTTCGCCTCCAAAAGTATGGGCATTCTTAAAATTGCCATCAAAATCGAAATTAGCTATAAAAATATCCCTTAAGCCTTTTGAATAATGTATTTGCTTATCGATTGTAATTGAATCATAGAAACTGCCGGTGACCATTATGCCGTTTTTCGGATTTATACTGATTACATCGGCATTGTCCCACCCGGTGCCACCTATGGTGTTTGCCCAAACGGGAGTTATGTTTTGAGTATATGCATTGAATGCCAAAAACAAGGGGGCTAAAAATAGAAGTGATATTTTATTCATCGGTTTATAATTTGTTTTTATGGTTAGATAGCCTTTAGAATTTATGCCGTTGTTGATGAGTTCATTTATAATTTGATTGGTCAAGAGCAAGACATCGCTAATAATTATAGTAGCTGGAAAATTGTGATGATTTTTAGTACTTAAAAACTGTAACAGAATAAAACTCTTTTTCTTTTTCTGGAAGAATACCATCATAAATCTCAATTTCTGTTTCAACATCGTTTAAATCCTCTGTAATGTAATTTTTGAAATTAAAAGCGTCTTTAACGAAGATTGAAAAGTCGGTATCGCCATTTACACGTTTATCTCCAATATCTTTATTGAAGTAAATCACACTGTCGAAAATCCATTTTTCATCCTGATATCCATTTTCATCTGCGTATTCATCAACGATACTTATTTGAAGGCTTTCCATTTCAAACCAAATCGTCCATCTTTTCCAATACAAACCTTTATTTTTTTCAAAGTTGCGGCCATAAGCACCATTTTGAATCATGGGGTCAAATATATCAATACAAGTATTCCATTCGGTTTTAAAGTTTTCTGGGTTATTAATGTTTTCAATAAGCCACTTTACTTTTTCGGCATTCTTCTTATGGCATTCTGAAGTAGATGGTAATTGTGCCACAAAATCGACAAATTGTTTAAGTTGTTGTAGGTTTTGATAGGTAACATCATCAACAATCCAATATTCAGTTTCCTTTTCTTTGTCCATTATTTTGTATGCTAATAGGGTTATAACATTTTTAATCTTGGGGCGGATTGAATTATTCTATTTGATTCTAGTTTTTGGCTATTGTTTGTTAGTGTTTACTTTATTTCAATTCCATCAATCTCTTTCATAATCCGATCGGTTTCGCAAAGGGCGACGATGATTTTTTGGTAGTGCAGAATGTCGTCAAATTCGAGTTTGCGGCCTTTGCGGTCTTTGAGCCATTTTTGGGCAGGTTGGTAACCACCTATGTAGAAATTCCAAGCCAACTCGGGTACATTGTCGAAATATTGGGTGTCGTTGATCCATACTTGCATTAACCCAAATATTTTCAATTCTTGATCAAACTTTTGATTTTCCAACTCGGTTCGTTTATTCCAGGATTCAACATCACTGTAATCAGGAACGTTTTCAGGTGGCATGGTCAAGGTGTATGGTTTGGCTTTCAAATTGCTAACTACATTATCACCGTCGATTGGATATTGGGTAATGTATTTTTCAACTACAGGCGATTCCAACAAATGGATTTGACGCAATTCGCAACCCAGTTTTACCAATTGCCAAAAGGTATCTTTGTCTTTTGGGTAAGGCACTCTCGGAAAATCGATTTTTAAAAATTCCTTGTATTTCTCACGGTAAGTTGGCGAATGTAAAACAGCGTAGATGTAATCTAAAATATCGATTGGGGCAAAAGTATTTTCGGTTGTTTCTTTCTCGTTGGTAAATATTAATCCTAATTTCTCAGCAATTTGGTTTACAATTTCCATGTTCAAATTGGGGGTGCGGCCGGTGCTTTTATCAATGGTTTGTTGTGCGGTGGTACTTGTGTCGATGTATATAGGAAAACCTGTTGCACGATCTAATATTGAAATGACATCTTTGCTATAAATATTATCTGTCAAAAAATAACAAAAAGAATTATTTGTCCTAGACTGGCGTAAAGTGATAAAGGCAAGATTATCACGATACAAGTTTTTAAGTACATTTATTTGAGGCCGTCTTAAAATATCTGAATGATAGGTGTATTGTAAATCGAAAGGTGCATTCATACACTTTTTTATTTTAACATTCTGAAAACCTGAAAATAGTTCTTTTTTTCTTGATTCAGAAAACCTCCATCCACTTGTTGTTTTAATACTAAATTTACTTTCAATTTCTTGATCTGTAATTTGAGGATTTAAAATAATTTCCTTTAAGAATTCTATTAACTCGTTTTTATTATTGTTAATAAAATATTCTTTTGAGCCAAACTCAATTCCTAAAGACTGAATTATAAATAACTCATCAATTTTTAAACCCTTTTCGTATTCATTGCTTCCTTCAAAATCCTTTTTTACCAAAAAGAAATTCGGAGCTACGGGTTTCAATTTATTCCACACGAATGATTTCAACGAGTTTTCGTGCAAATAATTGTATTTGAAATCACGTTTACCAAACAGATCGAAATGGAATACCTGAGCTAATTCGTTTTTCTTTTTCTTCCCAGTTTTTACAAACAGATTGATAGAAACGCCTTGCATAATGTCGAATACATTTTGGTCGGGCGTGCCATCGGGGCAAGCCTCTTTCTTTTTGGCATTTCCGTGCAGGTCGAGAATGTAGATTTTATCGAAACTTTCCAACAGATTTTTTCGCATTTGGCGGTGAATGATGCCATCGATAAAGCTATTGTTCGAAATATAGGCCAAAACCCCACTGCCGTTTTTGTCGACAAAGTGTTGTCCGAAACGAATAAACTTAATGTAGTCATCGGAAAGAGGCTGAATGTTGCGTTCGTTTAAATCTTTCTTATAATCGGCTGTGAGTTTCTCAATCCACTCGCTTTTATTATTGCTACTAACACTATAAGGAGGATTCCCAATTACACACATGACTGGCGTGTCACGTTTTATACGGTTTGCCTCGTTTGCCTCGGTACTTAACCAGTTGGCAAATAATGTTCCTGTATCTGTATGGTATTCTTCGAGGCTGTTTGTGAGAAAGACTTTTAAACGTTGGTCTTTGGTTGGTTTGTAGCCTGTTTCTTTTAACAATAAATCGAGTTTCAAATGTGCCATTGCATAACTTGCCATGAGCAACTCAAAACCATTAAGTCGAGGTAAAAGATGCGTTTCAACATAATTACTCCAAATGCCTTGTTGCCCTTCAAATTTCTTATGTACATGTTTTATAATTTCTGCAAGGAATGTTCCCGTTCCTGTTGCAGGGTCAAGAATTTGCACTTTGTGAACTTCCTGATTGACCTTTTTGCCTTGCATGTCAACTTTTATGGTTGTTTTTGAAGTATCGGCAAGTCCTTGAGGTAAATCAAATTCAGTTTTCAAGATGTCGTCAACGGCACTTACAATAAAATGTACAACAGGTGCAGGCGTGTACCAAACTCCTCGGGCTTTGCGTAATTTGGGATCGTACTCGCTTAGGAATGTTTCGTAAAAATGAATTATCGGGTCTTCCATTTTTGTGGCTTTACCGTAATTTTTCAGAATTTCTTCAACATTTGTTGCTAAGAAAATATCTGCAAGGCTGTCAACAATCCATTTGATACGGTCGTCGATATCGGGACCCGAAATATAACCAAACAGTTTACGCAAAAATGGGTTTGATTTGGGTATTAACTCGGCTGCTTCCTGACGGCTGAAATTGTTTAAAGAGGTATCGTGCAAACGTGCTGCAAACATTCCGTAAGCAATGGTTTGAGCATAAACATCGGCAAATCCTTTTGGTGTAATGTCGTGAATAAGGATTTGTTGAAAAGCAGTCATTTGGTCTTTCAGCGAACTGTTTTCTTCGTTTTCTTCATCGCTGGTAAGTGCTCTTTCAATAATATCGGAAAGCAGACGTGCTTTGCCTGCCATCATCTCGGCCAATTTTTTTGGGCTTTTGATGGTTTGTCCTATGTGTATGCAAAAATCTTTTATCAGGTTTTCAAATCGCTCAAAGTTTTCTGTTATGGGTTTTATCCCTTTGTCTGTGATTTCTCCGATCTCGATTTTTGTAATTAACTCGCCGTCATGATATAGATAAAAACGAATATAGTCGGTAAATATGAGGTTGCCAAGCGAAGCTTTATAGCGATCGAATTGCTCTTTGTTGCCCGTTTTCTTTAGTCCTTCGAGGTCTTTGTCTCCTATGTCTTTTGCCTCTATAAACCCAACCGGAATTTCATTTTTGGTAAGGATATAATCGGGGGCACCACATGATTGCCGTTTGGGTTCGTTGGTTGCCCTTACATCAGGTACAATGCTTTCAATAAGTTGTTGCAAATCGCCACGAAAAGTGTGCTCGGTGGCATTGCCCAATTTGTAACGTTGGTTGATGTTAAAAATGTATTGGTCTAAGGTCATCTTTTAAAGGTCTTTTCGATTACGCTCAAAAATAACAAAAATGGTAGTGTGCGGTGGGTAAAACAGCTCTTTTGCAACCCGATTTTTTTATCGGGTTTGCAAATGTGCTGCTTTTAGCGCGTGGGCGTTGTTACCCTAATGCGCCCATGGGGCGCAAAGCGGGAGGGAAAAAAATTAAAGCCCTTGGGTTAATGTTCGCATACGTAGAATCCATTTTGTCTTGTCTTGTTTTGTATTTACCAAGTTTAATAAGTTAAGTAGTCGTTTTTTTTGGCTTGACGCTAACGTTTTGCGTGTAAGTTTAGGCGCGGATTTCGGGCTTCTTTCCTGTCGCGGTACACCGTAGTTGGAGCGGGGTAGGGCGTTGGATTTCGCATCGCTGCCCGTGTTTAAATTTACACGTTGTTATAGCCAGAATTTTATTCTGTCAAATATTCGTCATCTTTTTTGGT
>JAFGAK010000272.1 GCA_016933745.1 Bacteroidales bacterium | reverse complement strand
TGCCACAGGGTTCAAGCAAACTGCCACAGGGTTCAAGCAAACTGCCTCAGGGAAAACACAAACTGCTTTCGTAATTAATTGTAGCCAATAGCTAACAGCAAAAAGATGAAAGCTAAGCCAAAGGCTTAGTCCCGAGACGAAGGATTCGGGATCGGAAAGTCAACATCCAACATCCAACATCCAAAATTCAACATCCAAATCGCAAGCTCTCGAGGCTGCCACCGCGCTCTAACAATAGACTTTAAACCTTAAACCTTAATCATCTCATCGATTTTCTATTTATCTTTGCGCTATGCAAAACACCATCGAACTTCTGGAAAAATATTTTCCTAAATTGAGCAGCGATCAAAAGAGACTTTTTGAACAAGCTATTGGCCTTTATCAAGATTGGAACAATAAAATCAATCTCATTAGCAGAAATGATATGGACAACTTGGTAGAGCGTCACTTTTTACATTCTTTGGCCATTGCGAAGGTGATTAATTTTGCACCGAACACTTTGGTGATGGACGTTGGAACCGGAGGTGGATTTCCCGGAATTCCTTTGGCAATTTTATTTCCCGAAGTGAAATTTTATCTCATCGATACCATAGGTAAAAAAATCAAAGTTGTGCAAGATATTGCAAATCAATTGGGTTTAAAAAATATTAAAGCCGAGCAAAAAAGGGCTGAGAATGTGAAAAATATTCGTTTCGATTTTGTGGTCAGCAGAGCCGTAACTCGATTGCCCGAGTTTCTTTCGTGGGTAGAAAATAATATCTCAAAAAAGCAAAAGAATAAACTACGGAATGGAATTCTGTATATAAAAGGAGGCGATGTGTTGGAAGAAATTGCCGAAACGAATAAGAAATATGCCATTTTTGAGATCTCCAAACTATTCGAAGAGCCATTCTTCGAAACCAAAAAAGTAATTCATTTATATTAGCTTCTTTGCATTGCAATTAAAAACTTCGATTTACTAGCTTCATAATCAAGGAGAATTATTCAAAATCTCTATTCACTTCCTTTCATCGATTAAAAAATCCTTACATTAGCCGCTTAAAAATTTAAAGTAAAAAATATGACTGAAGTAATTAAACAATCATTAAGAGATTCTAAAGCGGCTCGGTGGACTGCCTTGGTAATCTTATCGTTTACCATGTTTGCAGGCTATATGTTTACGGAGATTATTTCTCCAATTAAGCCTTTACTTGAATCAACTTATGGATGGACTAGCTCTGATTATGGCACGGTTGTAAGTGCCTATGGTTGGTTTAATGTATTTTTTGTTGCCTTAATCTTAGTTGGAATTCTTCTTGATAAATTCGGGATCAGATTCAGTACGCTAAGCTCTGCAGGAATCATGGTAATTGGAGCCTTGATAAAATATTATGCTTTTGCTGGTACTTTCGATCCGGAAGCAACCATTTTTGGTTTGCAATTACGTGTATTTTATGCCTCAATTGGTTACGCCATTTTTGGAGTAGGTGTTGAATATGCCGGAATTACAGTTTCGAAAGCAGTTGTAAAATGGTTTAAAGGGAAGGAAATGGCTTTGGCCATGGGAATGCAAGTTGCCATTGCGCGTTTAGGATCTTTCGTCCCTCTTGCTTTTGGTGCTAAGTTTGCAAAAACTTTCGACATCCCTAGCTACATTTTACTTGGTGTTGTTTTCCTAATTATTGGTTTGATTTCTTTCTTTGTTTACAATACAATGGACAAAAAATTGGAGTTGGAATCAGCAGATGGAAGTTCAAAAAATGCCGACGAATTTAAGTTTAGTGATTTAGCAGTCATTTTTACCAATAAAGCATTTTGGTACATTGCCATTCTTTGCGTTTTGTTCTATGGAGCAGTTTTCCCATTCTATAAGTATGGACCGGATTTAATGGTAAATAAGTTTGGCGTTCCTGACGATTGGGCGGGTCTTATTCCTAGTTTAGTGCCTTTTGGTACGATGTTACTTACTCCTTTCTTCGGAAGTATCTACGATAGAAAAGGAAAAGGAGCAACCATCATGATTATCGGTGCGGTTATGTTAATTGTGGTTCATATTATCTATTATTTGCCATTTATCACGGACATTTATGTAGCTATTGCCAACGCTATTTTATTAGGTATCGCATTCTCATTGGTGCCTTCGGCAATGTGGCCATCAGTTCCTAAAATCATTCCTGAAAAACAACTTGGTTCAGCCTATGCAACTATCTTTTTTATTCAAAATATTGGTTTAATGGGAATTCCTTTTCTAGTAGGTAAAGTTTTAGATGCAACCAATCCCCAAGTGGTGGAAGCAATTAAAACGCTTAACACCCGACTATCTGCCGAAGGACTTACGCCAGATCAAATTCAAGCTAAAATTACAGATCTGAAAGCAGCCGGAGATTTCCCATTGTATGATTACGAAACAACTTGGTTGATTTATGTTGGCTTAACCGTTTTAGCACTGCTCTTCGCATTCTTATTGAAAGCTGAAGATAAGAAAAAAGGCTATGGTCTAGAACTTCCCAATATTCAAGACTAATGTTTATAAAATAGAAGAAAGTCGACTTAGTAATGAGTCGGCTTTTTTTTTGAAATAAAGAACGATGAACATAATAGTAAGACAAGAAAACGCGGCTGATTGGCGTCAGATTCGTACAATTCTGACGAGTGCTTTCGAAACAAACGCAGAAGCTAAGTTGGTTGAAGATTTAAGAAAAACAGCACAATTTGTTCCTGAACTCGCCTTAGTTGCCAGTGTGAACGGCGAAGTATGCGGGCATATTCTGTTTACCAAAGTTCAAATTATAACGGAAAGTAATTCCTCCGAATCTTTGGCTTTAGCTCCTATGGCTGTTTTACCTTCGATGCAACAACACGGAATTGGTAAGCAATTGGTCAAAATTGGACTGAATCGTGCCAAAGCGATCGGTTTTGGAAGTGTGATCGTTTTGGGTCATCCGGATTATTATCCCAAATTTGGATTCCTTCCTGCTTCAAAATATTCTATTTATAGTCCGTGGAAAGTACCTGATCATGTTTTTATGGCTTTGGAATTGCAAAGAGGGAGTTTAAGCAATGTTCAAGGCGTGGTGAATTACGCAGCTCCGTTTATGGAACTTTAATGTAGATCTTGATTCCTGATAAATAATATTCTTACTTTGTAAATCAATTTTCAAATTAAATATGCACCGATGAATGCTTATTCTCCTTACCTCGCTCTCTTTACAGGTTTTGTCGAAATAACTGCCTTTATTTATTTTTTCATACTTTTTAAGCAAAGCGAAAGTCAAATAAAAAGCCTCGTTTCTATTTTGCTTTTTTTAGGAGCATACCAACTTTTGGAAGCATACAATTGCATGTTTCCAGAGAATACATTTCTTGTTCGCTTGTCTTTTGCTAATATCTCCATGCTGCCTGCTTTAGGCGTTTATTTTGCCTATTTAAGTGCTAACGAAGAATCGAAAATACAAAGATGGATTACTTTTGTTTTCTTGATAAGTGCTTTGTTTTTTATAACCTATTTTTTGTCTCGCCCAAGTTCGGTTGAGCTGCAAAGCTGTCAGCAGTTGTTCGCAACCTATCATCACGAAGATGCATTTTATCAATTCTATGGTTTGTATTATCAGTTGGGCTTATTTACCATGCTTATCATGGCGGTTCACAACCTGGTTTTTACGCAAGATTTAAGGAAAAGAATGCTCATTGGCGATTTTATCATAGGATCAGTAGTATTTGTAATCCCTAGCATTTTAATCACGGGCTTATTTCCTCTATACCAAGGCTCAATGCCTTCAATCATGTGTCATATTGCTCTATTCTTTAGTTTTTTTATTGTCAAAGCCTTGCTTCGAGAAAAGAAAATCCGGCAGGTTTCTTTGGAGTTTGAGTTTTCCAATATGCATATTCGTTTTTAAAAAGCGATTCCGTTCTTTTGCAAAGCTAAGTCCAATTAAAAAAAGTTAAAAGCCTTGCTTTTCAATCCAATCCCTTCCTTAATCGTAAATAATTCGCTAATTTAGCAGCTTATTAATTCAGCAATTTTTATTAAAACATAAACTAATGAGTAAAGAGATTTTAAATCTAGAGCCCAAAGTAATTTGGAAACATTTTTACAGTTTAACCCAAATACCACGTCCTTCAAAGCACGAAGATGCCATTGAAGATTTTATGGTGAACTTTGGTAAAAACCTTGGCTTGGAAACCATCAAAGACGAAGTCGGAAATGTGATCATCCGTAAGCCGGCTACTCCGGGAATGGAAAATAGGATGGGCATTGTTTTGCAAGGTCACTTAGATATGGTTCCTCAAAAGAATTCTGATAAGAACCACGATTTTACCAAAGACCCAATCGATGCTTTGGTGGATGGAGAATGGGTAAAGGCTGATGGAACTACACTTGGTGCTGATAATGGAATGGGTGTTGCTGCCGCGATGGCAGTTTTGGAATCGAAAGATTTGGCTCATGGCCCGATTGAAGCTTTATTTACTTCGGATGAAGAAACCGGAATGACTGGTGCTTTTGGATTGAAAGCAGGTGTTTTGAAAGGTGATATTTTGATGAATCTAGATTCTGAAGACGAAGGCGAATTGTATATCGGCTGTGCCGGAGGAACCAATGCAAATGCAGAATTTGAATATACTACCGAAGAAGTTCCTGCAAATATGAAAGCGTATAAATTGGCTTTAACCGGTTTAAAAGGTGGTCACTCCGGTGTGGATATTCCTCTTCAGCGTGGAAATTCAAACAAATTATTGAATCGTTTTATGCGCTCTGCTGCGCAAAAATTTGGTTTGCGTCTAGCTTCTATCGATGGTGGAAGTTTAAGAAATGCCATTCCTCGTGAGTCTTTCGCAACGGTTGTTGTTGAGGCTGATAAGGCTGCCGAATTTGAAGCTGCTATCGCGAAGTGTGAAGCTGTTTTCAAAGCAGAATTAGAGCAAACAGAACCTTTCATGACTTTTAAATTTAATGTAACTGATTTACCGGAAAATTTAATCGATTTAGCAACTCAAACTTCGTTGTTTAATGCCGTTTATGCTTGTCCAAATGGTGTTATTCGTATGAGCGATTCCATGAAAGGTTTAGTAGAAACATCCAATAATTTAGCGATTATTAAATCAGATGGCAAAGTAATTAAAGTAATGACTTTAATCCGCAGCTCTGTTGATTCAGCTAAAAAAGATTTGGAAAACATGATCGAAAGTGTGTTCCAATTGGCTGGCGCCAATTTCTGGTTAGATGGTCAATATCCGGGGTGGAAACCAAATGTAGAATCGCCCATTTTAAAAACAATGAGTTCGATTTATAACAATAAGTACGGCATTATACCAAAAGTAACAGCTATTCATGCCGGATTGGAATGTGGTTTATTAGGTGGAGTTTACCCAAATTGGGATATGATCTCCTTTGGTCCAACCATTCGTTTCCCACATTCTCCTGATGAGAAAGTGAATATCGAAAGTGTTCAGAAGTTTTGGGATTTTACTGTTGAAACTTTAAAACAAATACCTGTAAAATAATGGAATGAAGAAATCGGGTTGCTTTACAAGAGTAGCCCGATTTTTTTCTGAATAATTACGTAAAAAGATTTGTAATTCTAAAAAAAGACTGTACTTTTGCAGTCCGAAAAAATAACAATAAGCTATGAGCAAGAGAACATATCAACCTTCGGTTCGCAAAAGAAAAAATAAGCACGGCTTTAGAGAGCGTATGGCATCTAAAAATGGTCGTAAAGTTTTAGCTCGAAGAAGAGCTAAAGGAAGAGCGCAATTAACTGTTTCTGACGAGTTCCTCGGACGTAAGTAATTCGGTTTTTTCTTTTGAAAAAGAATTAGGAGGCATTGGTTGATGTCTTCTTTTTTTGTTTAAAGACCTGTCAACCCGACGGGTTTTGTTTTTTTAGGTCAATTTAAAAATCATGGAAAATAGCTATAGTAATGCCGTTGAGTTTTTTAAGGAGAAGAAAACCGGAGAAAATAGGGGAGTCGAAAGCCTTATTCTAGCTGCTTTCGAATTAAGAACGCCTGAAAACGTTGGAGCATTCATTCGTTTAGCCGGGAATTTAGGTATTGATAAAGTGATTTTTATAGCCGAAGAGAATGCATTGAGTACTGCTAAAATTGCGCGTGTAGCTCATTCAAGCTACAAACACGTGAACTTTTCTTTTGTTCAGCCTTCTGAATTTTTCTCATCAATCGAATCAGATTATCAGGTAGTTGCAGTAGAAACCTGTGAGAATGCAAGCAATCTGTTTAAAACAAAACTTCCAGAAAAATGCGTTTTATTGCTTGGGAATGAGCGTTATGGTATTGATCAGGAATTTCTAAATCGTGCAAATCAATCTGTATTTATTCCTTTACTCGGGAATACAAAATCGATGAATGTTTCTCACGCTGCTACTCTTGCCGCATTTGAATGGAGCCGACAACATTGGGGACTCGAACAAATGATCTAATGAGATAATTCAAGAATTTAATAAAGTAGAGATTTATCGTTTTAACCACTAAAGATCTTCTTTCTTTTTTTCAATCAATTCAATTCCTTCAATTTTCATCTGTTTATCTACTGCTTTACACATATCGTAAATAGTAAGCAAAGCAATATTCACGGCTGTTAGTGCTTCCATCTCAATGCCGGTTTTCCCGATGCATTTGGCATAACTTTCAACAAAAACGCCCTCTGCTTGAAGCGTAGTTTTTACATCTAATTTGGTAATTAATAAAGGGTGACAAAGCGGAATTAGTTCGCTGGTTTTTTTACCGCCTTGGATGCCGGCAATTTCAGCTGTTGTTAATACATCTCCTTTTTTGAGTCCGTTTTCTCGAATCAATTGAATCGTTTCTTTCGCTAAACGAATGAACCCTTGTGCTCTTGCTGTGCGTGTTTGATCTGCTTTGGCCGCCACATCTACCATGCTGGCTTTTCCTGCTTTGTTAATATGCGATAATTCCATACGTTAAATATAAGCTTTTATCTAAAACGATTCAAATTCTACTTTAACCACCGATATTATTGAATCGACCGGTAGTATTACTAATTCCGCTTTTTGGTTTGTTTTTTAAACTTTGTTGAATGGATTCTTCAATTCCTAGTTGTCGAACATTGTATTTCAAATCGGAAAACAGACAAGGCATCACATCGCCATTGGCAGTTAATCGGAGTCGATTACAATTTTTACAATCGCCGCCTTCGCCACCTTCCACTTTGGAAAACGATCCTGTTTCTAAATCCATTTCATGGATGTATCGAATCTCTAAATCATTTTCAGCACAGTAGTTTGCTACCGCGATGGCATCCGGTTCTTCTTTCGATTTTTTGATTACGCAATTGATTTTAATCGGATACAAGCCTGCTTCTTTAGCTGCTTCGATGCCCGCAAACACGTTTTCGATATTCCCTAAACGAGTTATTGCGCGGAAGCGAGCTGGATTCATCGTATCTAAACTGATATTGACACGCATCAGTCCTGCTGCTTTTAGTTGTT
The DNA here is from genome assembly GCA_016933745.1 of Bacteroidales bacterium. Taxonomy (GTDB): domain Bacteria; phylum Bacteroidota; class Bacteroidia; order Bacteroidales; family UBA12170; genus UBA12170. Next base: position 34 of record JAFGAK010000272.1, on the reverse strand, counting down.
TTGCATATTTTGGTAGAAAGGTGCCGTTGGTAGT
>JAFGAK010000271.1 GCA_016933745.1 Bacteroidales bacterium | reverse complement strand
TGTTTTAAATTGTTTTGATAAACTCCTTTTAATTCGATCCATTCCTTCATAAATAGCTATTTTTCGAGTCGCCAGTCGATTGCTTGAATCTGGTTTTGAGTAAGATATTGGTTGGTTTTAGAAAAATGTTTGCAACCGAAAAACCCGCGATGCGCAGAAAGAGGAGAAGGATGGACAGACGTTAAAATGAAGTGCTTTTTCTGATCGATTAAGCTCGACTTTGAAATGGCGTAATTGCCCCAAAGTAAAAACACCAAATGTTCTTTTTTATCAGAAAGTTTCCGAATAATGGCATCTGTAAACTGTTCCCACCCTTTTTTTTGATGCGATCCTGCTTGATGTGCACGAACAGTTAAGGTTGCATTGAACATTAAAACTCCTTGTTTGGCCCAAGGAATGAGATAGCCGCTTTTTGGTGCAGGGATTGCCAAATCGTTTTCAATTTCTTTGAAAATATTTACCAACGAAGGCGGATGTTTTACGCCTTCATTCACCGAAAAACATAAACCATGCGCCTGTCCCGGACCGTGATAAGGATCTTGTCCGAGAATGACCACCTTTACTTGATCAAAAGGAGTGCTGTCGAAGGCTGAGAATATTTGCCGTCCCGGAGGGAAAATTTGATGCGTTTTTTTTTCTTCAACTAAAAAGGCTTTCAGTTTTGAAAAGTATTCTTTTTCAAATTCTTCACCTATTGCATGAAGCCAGCTCGAATGAATTATTGGATTTACTGCTGTCATTGGATGATTTTAGGTTTGTAAAAATACAATTATTTAGGGAGAGATTCTGATTTTACACTTGCTTAGAAACAATAATTGGCTTTCGTAATGTGTTAATTTGGTGTGCAAGAAATTTTTTACGAGGTTTAAAAAATATTGCTTAATTTAGCTTCTTTAAGAACAGAAAAATTAGAGATATGAAACGCATGGTAGTTTTTTTAGCAAGTTTGTTTATTTTGGCATTGGTTGCCACATCTTGTTCTTCGTCAAAAGAGTGTCCTGCTTACGGCGAGGCTCAGTATTATCAAAAAACAAACCGTCGATAAATCTA
>JAFGAK010000270.1 GCA_016933745.1 Bacteroidales bacterium | reverse complement strand
AATGAAAGTAAGTACAATTAATAAACATATTAGCGGTTTGAAAATGAAGTGCTTCGAAATGCCCAACGCTTCATACACCAACCGTTGGCGTTCATTGGAAAAAACCCAGAAACCAAATTAATGACAACTAAATATTTAAAAATCAGAAACAATTGTAAATTTGTATGACAAAATAATAAGTCTGATTAACTGAACTAGTGAAAAAATGACCAGGAAATCTCAAATAGAAGTTGAAAACAAACTGATTTCGATTGTTCAACAAAATGAACAGGATTTTATCAGTTTAACTGACATGGTGCGTGGAGAAGAAGGTTCCGACCACATCCGTAACTGGATGAGAAACCGGAATACAGTTGAATTTCTTGGTCTTTGGGAAACATTGAACAACCCAAATTTTAAACCTGTCGAATTCGACACCTTTAGAAAGCAAGCCGGACTGAACAGTTTTAACCTGACTCCTAAAAAATGGATTGAAGCTACAAATGCCATTGGACTGATTTCAAAATCCGGACGTTATGGCGGGACTTATGCCCACAAAGATTTAGCGTTTGAATTTGGCTTGTGGATAAGCCCAATGTTCAAATTGTTGCTCATAAAACAATACCAGCGATTAAAAGAAATTGAAAGTAACCAATACAACCTTGAATGGAACGTAAAACGGATTCTTAGCAAAACGAATTATCAAATTCACACGGATGCAGTTAAAGATTGCATATTGCCCGACATGAATTACGAAAAGGACAAAGAGTGGTTGGTTTATGCGGAAGAAGCCGATTTACTGAATGTGACACTTTTTAATTGCACAGCAAAAGACTGGCGGGATGCCAATCCTGAACATGCAAAGAAAGGATTGAACATAAGGGATTTTGCCAGCATCAACGAACTGGTAGTTCTTGCAAATCTCGAAAGCCTGAACTCGATTATGATTCGCGATAAAATTGAAAAGGCTGAAAGATTCAGGCAACTGAAAGATATTGCCGCTTTACAGAAAAAGTCTTTGGATGAAAAGGACTTTTTAAAAGCATTAAAAAAAATATCGGATGATGTTTACATCAACTATTCCGACAAAAAGAATTTGAACGAAGAAAATGATTGATAATCAAATAAATTGAAATGACATAGTGAACTGAAAATATTAAAAATATGAAGCGTTAGCTTTTTCTTGAAGTCGAAAATCGCCAAATTTTT
>JAFGAK010000269.1 GCA_016933745.1 Bacteroidales bacterium | reverse complement strand
GTAGCTGCAGGAGGACTAAATACGCCAACAATGATGAGGTAAATTAAAAAGGTCCAAGCAAAAATTCGAAAAATTGGCAGAATGCGTTTGATAAGTAAGTTGTATTTGGGATTTCTTTTCCCATAAGCGTTGAGTAAACCGATACTTATTCGAATGATTAAATAGCCTAAGACGAGGAAAATAATTGTCCAGACAATTTTTGGTCCGCTAATTACATCAGAAAGACTTGGCGCCTCAAGCTGTTTCAAAGTAGATTCTGTCGATGTAACCACCGAACTTGCTGTTTGAAGGCTGTCTTTACTTTGTTCAACTATTTTCAATGAATCCACTTGGGCAAAAGTAGGGACGGAAATACTCCAAAGCAGGATTCCTAAAAAAATCAAAAGGGCAATCCGTTTTATCTGTTTATCCATGATTCTTATATTATTGAAGTAAATTGATATCATTTAAATGCTTGATCAGTTGTTTGTATATCAGAGGATTGATAAAATACATCTTATTTTTAAGAATCAGTATACCATCGTCGAAGAGTTGTTTTAATTCCAGTTCGCCTTTTGATTCGCTGATGCGGAATGTTTTGGCCAGCTTCTCTTTATCTAGTCCATTGTGTAATAAAATACTCCTTAAAATATGAAGTTTTTGATGTGGAATTCCGCGCACAAAATCAAAATCGAGCTGATTATCAGTTTGGATAAATATGGTATTGTTTTCTTTCAATTGCGCAGAGCGAAGCCAATAGATGTATGCTTGTAGTATGTTTCCTTCCACACTTTTATTCAGTTGTTGAAAGAAGTTTTTTCGAAGTTCAATTTGAGGATCTTCGGTTTCGTAGCTCACCGACCTGAGTAATGTTTTTTTCTTTTGAATCCCTCCAAATTCAATATTATATCCGCTTAAATTGTGGCGAGATTCGATGAGACTGACCAACTCTTCAAGTTCTAAATTATTTAGTTTAATATGGTAGCCAAAGTAATTGGATGCATGAATACTTTTGTCGAGGTAATTCCAACTCAAACTGTGTACAGATACAATCCAGAAGATTTCTTTTTGCGTATCAGAAATTAATTTGAATAGCGCTAAAAAATAATCAAAGCCGTTTATTTTTGATTCAAATAGATGTTCAACTCCATCGATGATAATGATTCTTTTATCGCTACTTTGGTTTTTCTCAGTGGCTACTAATTCGAGCAATTTCTGATAATTTGTTTCAGGCGAAGAATTTTCGACAAGGAGATCGAGTAGATTTACTTTTTCGCCGGAGGTATGTGTTTGTGTAAACTTACGAATGAAGGTTGTTTTTCCTGATCCGCGCTCACCAATCAAAACTACGGGAGCAAATTTTCCTTGTTTCCAGTTGGCATAAGCTTCATTCAGCTCCTGCATAGGCTTTGGCCTATCAATATACATATCAAAGGTCTCGAGTGGTTCAAAGGAGAATAGACGCTGATAGATATAAGGTAATTGGGAAATGGATAAAGAAGCCGTTGTAAGAAAGTGCGAAATATCTGTTGTAATAAAGTTTGTTGTAGGGTTGAGCGCAAATTGTTTGGCGATTTTTTGGGAAGTGTCTTGCATAAACTGATACAGAAGTTTCAGTTTTTCGAGGAGAATAGGCAAGGCATTGAGCACTTTGGTAATGATTTGCTTTTTCACTTCTTTGGATCGGTTTAAAGCCTTGGCTCTCATGATCCGTATTTTTATTTGAAGTGCACTTTCATTGTTTGTAATTTCCGTAACGGAAGCAGTCAAGGTGTCAATGGCGGCTCTTAATTTTTTGGTTTCCGCTGCAATGAATGCCTCGTTAAGCAATTTGGCTTCTTTCACTTTTGACTTAGACCGATCGATACCCTCGCTACAAATTTTTCGAACTTCGTTGATTGATTTTTTTTCGTCAAACAATTTCGATGCAGATTCGATACTGTAAATGGCAATATTAGGAGCTGTTTCAAGTTGATTGAGCAGATTTTGCGTATGCGCAATCAAGGCTCTTTTTAAAGAACTGAAAATGGTAATAAATGCGGGCTTAATTTCGAAAGAAATCAAATCACGCGGAGAGATAACTTCGATTTCATCTGCTTCAACTTCGCGCAAATAATCCGGGTTTTTCATCAAACGTCTAATCTCTGACAAAGAAGAAAAACTCGTTTCAGCCAAACTTTCGAATCCATCAATTTCTTCAATTAGTTTAGGGCTATTGAGCTGGTTTCGCAAGAGCGGAATAGACTGATCGAGCAACTCCTTTTTTAACTGAAGTTTTAAATCGAGCAAACTAGCATGCAAATCTTTTTCTGATTTTAAATTGGCTGATTTCTCAAAATAGCCATTCAATTGGTCAAATTTTGATTCAAAAGCATCAATTTCTTTGTTCAGAGGACCGGAAAAGTCCGTATTCAACTGATGCGTAAAATCTAAATATTTTGGAATGATTTTGTATTTTAAACGAAATATTTCGAGATCTAACAACCAGTCTTCAATTAAAACGACGCGTGTTTTTCGCCAAAGCAAAGCGTGTTTTTCCAGTTTCTTAAAATGTTTGGTTTTGGTGGTGTTCATCTCTAAAACCGACAATTCTTTTTCTTTTAGATCCACCAGGCTGGTGAAATCGAAATGCTCAATAGCTTCTTCAATAGCTTTTGCAAACTGTTCCGTAAACAGCTTAAAATTAATTGAGATAGTGGCTAATTTTTGGTCTGCATCGTGCTCCAGATTATGTTCAAGGATGGAGGGGTTTAGTGACTCAAAAGTGTAATTTGCCTCGTTTAAAGCATTGATAAAAGTGGTATTTCTCTTAAATTCTTCCCATGTTTCTTGGGTAAAGGCAGAAAGCTGCTGATAAAACAAAAAAAGCCCTTGCTCGTGTTCTTTCAATACCTTGGCGATGCTTTGCTCGAAAAAGAAAAATGCGAAAGAAGAGATCAATTCAGCATTTTCTTTCGTGGATTTTCTGAAAACAGATTTTCGCTTTTTATACAGATAGCGAATAAATTTAGATCGCTTTTCATCTTGCTTATCGAGCGTGCTTTTGATAAAATTAGCAATAAAACTTTCTTCTATTGTCGATGATTCTTGGATGAAAGCAAGTGTGGTTTCAGAAATTTGCTGAAGCGTTTTTGTAAAATGAACTTCTTCTGTTTCTTTAAATGAAGTAGTAAGTGCATGACTAAGTTGATCTAAAACAGCAACAGTTTGGTTTAAAAAAGCAATACTATTTTTATCTTTTAGGTACTGTTTAAACCCGATTGAATATTGGGAGATGGATTCCGAGTAACGCTCAGCGAATTCAATGTAAGGTGAACTTTCCGCCTGATACGCAGAAATAAATTCTTTTTGAATAATCTGGTGTAGGTGTTGCGTAAAATGCTTTATCCCTGCGACTTTTTCCAATGCTGTATTTTCCATAATTTAGGAAGCTTAATGGATGTAAAATTAACTATTTCTTATCGATTTAGTGTTTTTCTGTGAATATTCACACGAATATTTTGAATCGGTCAAAAAATTTTTATTCATGCTGTGGATGGAATCTTTTTTTTGAACATTAAATATCAAAATGAAGTCTTTAACTTATTTTTAGTAATTTGCACAAGAGATGTTAGATCTCTAGATCCTTTTTCCTTTTCCTAAAAAAACCGTTATGGAGTTTAAAATTGAAGAATTACTGTTCGATCCTACTGTTGGTAAAATCGCTACCATCATCATTGGTGTTGCTATTATTTGGATTCTTGTAAAAGCAACTCAAAAGAATGTTTTAACAAAGATAAAAGATAAGGACAATCGTTACCGAGCTAAAAAATTTAGTGGATTTGTTGGCTATTTTCTGACGATTGTCTTATTAACCATTGTTTTTAGTGATAAATTAGGTGGATTTACGGTTGCCCTAGGTGTGGCTGGAGCCGGAATCGCTTTCGCTTTGCAAGAAGTTATCGCTTCTTTTGCTGGATGGTTAGCCATTATGTTTGGTCGTTTTTATAAAACGGGGGATCGTGTTCAACTAGGCGGAATTAAAGGCGATGTGATGGATATTGGCGTATTACGCACAACGATCATGGAAATGGGACAATGGGTGGATGGCGATTTGTACAACGGCCGAATTGTGTTGGTTGCCAATAGTTTTGTGTTTAAGGAGCCAGTGTACAATTATTCCGGCGATTTTCCTTTTCTATGGGACGAAATCAAAATTCCAATTCAGTTTGGGAGTAATTATGAAAAAACAAATCAACTTTTGTTACAAGTAGGAAAAGAAGTAGCAGGTCATTTATCCGATCAATCCAAAGAAAAATGGAGCGCTCTTCAGAATAAATTTCGACTTGAAGATGCACAAACAGAACCGATGGTTTCGCTTATTGCAAATGATAATTGGGTAGAATTCACATTGCGTTATGTTGTAAATTACAAACGAAGAAGAGCAACAAAGACGGAACTTTTTATGCGGATCTTAAAAGCTGTTGACGAAACCAAAGGTGAAATTAGATTTGCATCCGCAACGTTTCAATTGGTTGAAGCCCCTGATTTTAATGTGAAGTTGAAGAAATAGCAATCAGTTTATGGCATATAAAAAAGGCAAAACCATATGGAATTGCCTTTCATACATTTTATTTGCAATTGGATTAAGCCACTTCTACTGCTACTTCATCGCTTTGCCACAAACCATGTTTGGTGCAGTAGGCATGTGCCATTAATTTCATGTTCTTTTGGGGTACAATATAGAAGTCAACTTCTAAATTGGCAGGTGCGCTTCCCATTGCTCCGGCTGTAAATGTTGCTTGAGCTAAAAAGGTTTCGCCATTCCAAAGTTGCACATACTGAATGTAATGATCAAAATCATCCGGATGCTTGTATTCATCGCCAACCATTACTTTTACTTTAAATTTTTCGCCTATTTTGGCTTTTGTTTCGCAATGAACAAAAGCAGAATGACGATCGATATAATCTCTTTTTGCTTCTCTTTCAATCTGAGAAATGTCTTCGTATCTGTTGATTTTCATAGTATTATAATTTTAATATTGATGCAAATTTACAAAATATTTCAGTATCGAAAGTCCTATTTAGAATTTATTTAAATTAAAAAATCTTAAAATTCAATTTAAAAAAATAAAAATAATAATCGGTACCTTGCATTAAGTTAATCATTTAGCTTGATTATCTTTGTAGAGATGCGAACTAGAGGTTAACACAAATACCCAATGAAAGAGAAACCAACTTACCAAGAATTAGAAAGAGAATTAGAAATTCTAAAAGCGAAGGACAAAACCAAAATGCTTTTGGATTGTGCAGGTGTGATGTTTATAGAGATGGACACGGATGGTGTTGTTCAGCTAGTTAATAAAAAAGCCTGCGAGATCTTTGGATACACCGAAGAAGAAATGCTAGGGAAAGGCTGGTTTGAAAATTTTGTGCCGGAAAGAATAAAAAGTGAAATTTTGCCTATTTCCAAGAAATTATTATCCGGTGAAATTGAAAGTACAGAATATTACGAAAACCCTATTCGAACAAAAAGCGGAGAAGAAAAAATAATCTATTGGCACAATACTGCTGTTAAAGATTCCAAAGGTAAAATTATAGGACATTTAAGTTCTGGCGAAGATATTACGGAGCGAAAAAAAAGCGCAGCTGCACTCAAAGAAAACGAAGAAAAATTCCGAACCGTAGCTGATTACACCTATAATTGGGAATATTGGCAAGATGAAGAAGGCAATTTTATTTATGTTTCCCCTTCTTGTAAACGAATGACCGGTTACGAACCGCAAGATTTTTATAAGGACAAGGATCTTTTTTGCAAACTTTTACATCCAGATGATAAAGCTCTTTTCTTGAATCATAAACACAATTTTGATGAAAAAGGAAACCGAAAAGCGATCGATTATAGAATTATAACACGCTCCAATGAAATACAATGGATTGGTCATGTATGTCAACGTGTAATAGATGAAAAAGGAATAGCTCAAGGTGTAAGAGGAAGTAACCGTTTAATTACGCAGTATAAAAAAGCGGAAGAGCGCGTGCAACTGCTTTCCAATATGGTGGAGCAAAGTCCGGCAACCATGGTTATTACGGAGTTAGATGGGAGCATTATTTATGTTAATCGTGCTTTTACTGAAATTACAGGATATACTTCTGAAGAAGCGATGGGTCAAAACCCGCGTATTTTGAATTCAGGCAAAACAGACCCGTTGCTATTCGTCGATTTATGGAATACCATTACAAAAGGGGAAACTTGGCGTGGCGACTTTATCAACAAGCGAAAGAATGGGGAAGAATACTATGAGAAAGCAATCCTCTCCTCAACACTAAACGATAAAGGCGAAATATTAAATTATTTTGCTGTGAAAGAAGACGTTACGGCAAGACGCTTAGCGCGGATTGCCTTGCAAGAATCAAATGCAACCAAAGATAAACTGTTCTCCATTATTGCACATGATTTACGTAGTCCTTTCAATGCGATTCTCGGCTTTTCAGAATTATTGCTCGAAAATCACGCTCATTTTGATGTGGAAAAGAGAGAAAAAATCATTCAGTCCATCTTAGATAGCTCAAAGAAAACCTACACCTTAGTAGAAAATCTGCTCAGTTGGGCAAGCGCTCAAACCGGAAGAATTAAGTATCATCCGGATGAATATATCCTCGAAAAAATGATTTGCAAAGTGGTAGAACAACACAATGGTATTTCTAAGCAGAAAGAAATCAAGCTCTCGTGTAATGTAAAAAGCGGAATTTTGGTATTTGTTGATGAATTTATGATTGAAACGGTTTTGCGCAACCTCGTTTCCAATGCAATCAAGTTTACACACAAAGGTGGAAATGTTAAAGTGAGTGCTTTTAGCGATCAATCTGGAACCACGGTTCAAGTAAAAGATAATGGAGTTGGAATAAGTAAAGATCGCATCCAGCAGCTATTTCATATTGCCTACTCCGAAACAACCATCGGAACTGATAACGAAAAAGGAAGTGGTTTAGGTTTGCTTTTATGCAAGGATTTTGTGGAAAAACATAAAGGGAAAATTTGGGTAGAAAGTGAAGAAGGCAAAGGAACCGTTTTCTCGTTTACTATTCCGAATTAAAGCCGATATCGAGCAATTGTGCTATCGATTGTAAATGATTTTTTCCATTAACGCGTTGGTGGTAAAGGCTGTTTCATCTGTGCTAACACATTGTCCGTTACCTTGCAGCTGACTTACCACTTGCTGAATCAATTGTTTTTGTACATGCTCTGGTTTTTCAAACGGAAAAGTTTGAATACCACTTTCATTTTCGAGAACGACAGGTTCAAATTCAAAAGAAGAAAAGCTGATTTTCCCCTTGCTGCCAAAGATTTCGATTCGATCACGAATATCTTGATTAGAAACACAAAAATTCCAAGTGCCGGAAAACGAAATCTTTTGTTGATAAAGAAGTTTTGCTTGCACAAAATCTTCCACAGGATAAAGTCCGCTTAGGTTTTTTACTTCCGATGAAATGACTTCGGCTTTGCCAAAAACAAACTCGAGCCAATCCAACTGATGCGAAGCCAAATCAAAGAAATAACCACCACCGGCTTTTTCGGCAATTACCCGCCAAGGAAGATTGTCTTTGTAGTAATCTTCGGCGCGAGCTGCTAAAAGTAAGTCCAAACGAATTTCTTTCACCTCGCCAATTTCCTGCTTTTCGATCAATTCTTTTACTTTTAAAAAACCGGATAATGCCCTACGATAATAAGCAACAAAAACAGGAATTTTGTAATTTCTACTCGCTTCTAGCATTTGCTTTGCTTGTTTCAAATCCACAGCCATCGGTTTTTCAACATACACAGGTTTCCCTGCTTGTAAAGCTTTAATTGTGTAATAGGCATGGGTATCTGGCGGAGTGGCAATATAAATGGCATTCACTTCATCATCGTTGATAAGTTCTTGCGCATCTCCATACCATTTTGCAATTCCATGTCGTTTTGCGTAATCAGCCGCTTTGCTTGTATCGCGGCGCATCACAGCAACAATACTTGAACCTTTAATTTGATTAAATGCCGGGCCACTTTTCATTTCAGTAACGTTCCCGCATCCAATAATCCCCCACTTAATTTGTTTCATTCGATGATTTTTTTAATCTCTAAAGTTGATAGAATATGCGCAGTGGCTCCTGTTTGCTTTTGAACATATTGGCGAGCTGCATTTGCCTTTTTCTCACTAGAATTTGGGTTTTTTAAAAGAAAAGATAATTTTTGTTCCAATTGAATTTCGTTTTCAACCACTTCAATCACTTCAAGCTGAATCAACTCTTTTGCTTCTTGAAATTTTTCATACTTCGGCCCAATAAAAATAGGCATTCCAAAGGTTGCTGCTTCCAATGTATTATGAATTCCGGCACCAAAACCACCACCAATAAATGTAAAATCTGCATAGCGGTACAAACTGGATAATAAACCAAAATTATCGATGATTAAAACCTGCTTTTCAGTGAGCTTGTTCGCCCGTTCATCGGAGTATTTGAATGCTTTTCCTAAAGCGTTTTTTTCGATTGAATTGATATGCTTTTGGTCGATTTGATGCGGAGCAAAAATGATTTTTAAGTCGGGATAACGAAGGAGTAAAGGGTAAATGATTGCTTCATCTTCGGGCCAACTGCTCCCGGCTAATAATAGTTTAGAGCTCCCTTTAAATTTTTCTACCAGCGCATTTTCTTTGGCGCTTTGTGCAATGGCAGCAACCCGATCAAAACGCGTGTCACCTGAAATACTCGCATTTGTAATGCCAATTTTTTGAAGTAAATTTAAAGATTCTGATGTTTGCACGAAAAACCAATCGACGGCTTTTAAATGTTGTAAGAACCAAGTTCCGTAAGCTTTAAAAAAAAGTTGTTGTTTTCGGAAAATGGCAGAAATAAAAACAATCGGAATGTGTTTTTTTTGAATCGCCGATAGGTAATTATACCAATACTCGTATTTGATAAAAATAGCAAGTTCGATTGGAACGATTTCAAGAAATTGCCTTGCGTTTTTCGGAGTATCCAAAGGAAGGTAAAACACGAAATCTGCAAATTCGTAATTCTTGCGTATTTCGAATCCTGATGGCGAAAAAAAAGTGAGAATGATTCCGTATTTCGCGTGTTTTGCTTTGAGCGCTTCAATGATAGGTCGGCCTTGTTCAAATTCGCCTAAGCTTGCTGCATGAACCCAAATAAGAGGTTTGTGATTTTCGCTTAGTGCCTTTTTTATTTTGGGATATTGATCTTTTCTTCCGTTCACCCAAAGCTTTGCTTTCGTGTTAAAAAGCGATGCAATGCGAATAGCAAATCCATAGACAATGATGAAAAAAGTGTAAATAATACGCATCGTACTTTGTTTTCAGCACAAAGATAGCCAAATCCCGCCTGTCTCTTTAAAAGTGAAGATAAATTGTTGTCAAATCGTGCCCAAATCAAGCAAAGGAATTATCTTTGGAAAATGATTCGTCAGGATCATTCATGGTTCGAAAATATATAAAAATCAAAGCATATGAATATTCCAATGGTCGACCTTCAAGGTCAATACAGAAAACTAAAAACCGAAATTGATACTGAAATTCAAAAAGTATTGGATACTTCCTCGTATATCAATGGCCCTGCCGTAAATGAGTTTGCAAGCAATTTAGCAAGTTATCTTGGAGCAAAACATGTAATTCCATGTGCAAATGGAACCGATGCCTTGCAAGTGGCCATGATGGCTTTGGATTTGAAACCGGGCGAAGAAGTAATTACCACTACTTTTACATTTATTGCCACTGCCGAAGTAATTGCTTTACTTGGTTTAACACCTGTTTTGGTGGATGTATTGGAAGATACCATGAATATTGATCCGGAAGCCATTCGAAATGCTATTACACCAAAAACCAAAGCCATTGTTCCGGTGCATTTATTCGGTCAGTGTGCTAATATGGACGAAATTATGGCGATCGCAGAGGAGCATCAATTGTTTGTAATTGAAGACAATGCACAAGCAATTGGTGCTAACTACACGTTTAAAAATGGAACAACTAAAAAAGCAGGAACCATTGGCCATATTGGATGTACTTCTTTTTTCCCTTCTAAAAACTTAGGCGCTTACGGCGATGGTGGAGCGATCTTTACCAACGATGACCAAATGGCAGAGCAAATGCGTATTGTTGTAAACCATGGAATGAACGTGAGATATTACCATGATTTTATTGGCGTAAATTCTCGTTTAGATAGTATTCAAGCTGCGATTTTAAAAGTAAAACTTCCTCATTTAGATGATTTTGCAAGAGCACGCAATTACGCAGCAAATTATTATAATAACGCTTTTGCTAACTGCGAAAAAATAATAACACCGGTAACAGCAACCTTTACTGATCATGTTTTTCATCAATACACCTTGGTTCTAAATGGAGTAGATCGAGATGGTTTACAAAAACATTTGAGTGATAAGGGAATTTCAAACGCCGTGTATTATCCGGTTCCATTGCACCAGCAAAAAGCCTATCGCGATGAGCGTTATCAGGATGGAGCTTTTCCCGTAGCAGAAAAACTGTCGGCAAATGTAATTTCCTTGCCAATTCATACTGAATTAACGGATGAGCAATTGAAATTTATTACGGATTCTGTTTTGGAGTTTGTGGAAAAATAAGCGTTTTTTAGGCATCTAATTGAACCCCAGTCATTCCAAAAACACCCTTCATTCCGAACGTAGAGAGGAATCTCATTCTAATAGTTTGAGATCTACCTTCGGTGAGAGCTGCGCCGTTCTCACTCCGCTACGCTCCGTTCGAGATGAGGGGTTTTGTCAGTCATTCCGCATATTCTAGTCATTCCGAACGAAGAGAGGAATCTCTTTCATTCCAAAAAACACTCTTCATTCCGAACGTAGAGAGGAATCTCATTCTAATAGTTTGAGATCTTTCACTCCGCTACGCTCCGTTCGAAATGACGAGTTCTTTTACTTGGAAACCTGAATGGAAATTTTGTGTAATTTTAATGCAAAATCAAAACCATATGTCAACACAAATGAAACTCGATATCAATTTTGTTCGCCAACAATTCCCCGCACTAAAACGCGATTTTGTATATATGGATAATGCCGGAGGCGCGCAGGTTCTCAAGGGGGTTATCAATCGGATTTCTGATTATTTAAGTAATACCAATGTGCAATTGGGAGCTTCGTATCAAATATCTCAAGAGTCAGGCCAAAGGCTTGATGCATCTACTCAACAAATAGCACAATATATCGGCGCAAGCCAAAAAGAAGAAATTGTGGTGGGTCCATCTACAACGATGTTACTGCGAATATTAAGTTTAACATTGAGTGAACAGTGGGAGCGTGGTGATGAAATCATAGTCACAAATTCGGATCACGAAGCCAATGTGTCGTGTTGGATGGATTTGCGTAAAAAAGGAATTGTTGTAAAAATTTGGAAGCTAAATCCGGAAACCATGCGTTTTGATTTAAACGATTTGGAAAAGTTGTTGAGTTCAAAGACGAAATTAGTGACCATGGTGCATGCTTCTAATATTCTTGGAACGATCAATCCAATCAAAGAAATTGCAGAAAAAGTGCATCAAGCAGGTGCTTTGATCTGTGTAGATGGTGTGGCTTTTGCACCACATCGTTCTATTTATGTTCAGGAATTAGATGTTGATTTTTATGTGTTTAGTACCTATAAAGCCTATGGTCCGCATCAAGCAGTACTTTTTGGTAAATACCATCTGCTGAAAAGTTTGGAGAGTTTCAATCATTATTTTATAGGAAAGGAAGAGGTTCCTTACAAATTGCAGCCGGGGAATTTTAACTTTGAGTTAACCTATAGTTTGGGTGCTATTCCGGACTATTTCGACAGGTTGCACGATGCGCATTTTCCGCTTGAAAAACAGATTAGCTCAAAAGAAAAACAAGCGAAAAGTTTCGAGCTTATTGCCAATCACGAAGAAGAATTAGCAGCCGCATTACTCGGCTATTTATCCGGCAAAGCCGAAATAAAAATCATTGGTGAAGTGGTTTCTGATAAGCGGAAAAGAGTTCCAACCATTTCATTTGTGCATGAAAAATTCAAGAGCTCAAGCATAGTTGAAAAAGTAGATAAGCACTCTATTGGCATTCGCTTTGGCGATTTCTATGCAAAAAAAATCATCGAAGATTTTGGTTTAGTAGAAAAAGACGGCGTTGTTCGTGTTAGTTTGGTGCATTACAATACCTTGGAAGAAGTGCGTAAGTTGATGTCGGTCTTTGATCGTATTTTTTAATACTCTACAATGAATTTGATTCGCTATTTTTTGTTCTTGTTTGGAATTCTGGTTGTATTTTCTACTTGTCAACCAAGACCTGAAAATATGGAACGGATCAATTTGGCGGGAGAATGGCAATTTCAAAAACAAGCCGATACCCTTTGGCTAGAAGCCAAGGTTCCAGGAACAGTTCAAACGGATTTATTCCATACTAATCGTATTCCAAATCCTTTCATCTCAGATAATGAACAGCAAAACAAATGGGTAGAAAATGAAAACTGGCGTTACCGAAAAACCTTTTTAATAAGCGAGCAACAATTGCAAAACCATTCAGAATTGGTTTTTGAAGGTTTGGATACCTATGCCACCGTTTTTTTGAACGATCAGCAAGTTATTGTTACCGATAATATGTTTCGAACCTATCAGATGGATGTCAGCGCTTTCCTAAAATTAGGCGAAAATAAGCTGGAAATTCTTTTTGAAAGTCCAGTGCAAAAAGCAATTCCTTTGTATGATTCACTTCCTTATCGACTTCCGGCTGATAATGATCGAAACGAAAAGCAAACCAGTGTTTTTACCAGAAAAGCGGCCTATCAATACGGTTGGGATTGGGGTCCGCGTTATGTAACGATGGGCATTTGGCGACCGGTTTATCTTCAGTTTTGGAAAGATTATCAGATACTTGAAAATAGACTTCATCAAATTCAGCTTTCTGATTCAGAAGCAATGGTTGCTTGGACTGCTCGTATCTATTCGGAAACTGAAACGCAAATAAATGGCCGTATAAACCTTGGCAAAGAAGAGAAAATAAAGCGAAAATTTAAACTGATCAAAGGAGTAAATCAGTTTTCCGATACTTTTCGTATCGAAAACCCGCAACGCTGGTGGCCGAATGGCTATGGAGAGGCTAAATTGTATGAATTCGGTGTTGAACTTTCTTCCGAAAAACAACTTTTTACTGAAAAGAAAAAAATCGGATTCCGAACGGTTGAACTAATCACTGAACCAGACTCGATCGGCGAAAGCTTTTATTTTAAAGTGAATGATATTCCAATCTACGCCAAAGGCGCCAATTATATTCCACAAGATAATTTCTTACCAAGTGTAGATTCTTCGCGTTATGCGCAGATTATTAAAAGTGCTAAAGCAGCAAACATGAATATGCTGCGCGTTTGGGGTGGAGGCATCTACGAAAACGATTTGTTGTACGATTTATGCGATGAAAATGGAATTTTGCTTTGGCAAGATTTTATGTTTGCTTGTTCACTTTATCCGAGTGATCCCGCATTTTTAAAGAATGTAGAATTCGAAGCCAGAGACAATATCATACGCTTGCGCGATCATGCTAGTCTAGCTCTATGGTGTGGAAACAATGAAATCAATGAGTTGTGGTACAATTGGGGTTACCAAAAGAAGTTTGGATACTCGAAGCAGGATTCGCTGAAAATTTGGAACGATTATCAAAATTTATTTCATCGCCTTTTGCCCGATTTGATTCAAGAGTTGAATTCTGAAATTTCGTATTGGGAGTCTTCGCCAAAAATTGGCTGGGGACATCCGGAAAGTAGGACGGAAGGCGATTCACATTATTGGGGCATTTGGTGGGGAAAAGAACCTTTTGAAGTGTACGAAGCGAAAGTTCCTCGCTTTGCCAGTGAGTTTGGTTTTCAGTCGTTTCCGCAAATGAGCACTTTGCTTTCATTTGCCGATACAAACGAAATGAATATGGATTCCAAAGCAATGAAAGCGCATCAGAAAAGCAGCATCGGAAACGAAACAATTGTAGACTATATGAAACGAGATTTTCCAGTTCCGGATAATTTTGCTGGTTTTGTGTATGTCAGTCAGTTGTTGCAAGCAGAAGGTTTGAGTAAAGCTTTGGAAGCCCAACGAAGAGCAAAACCAAGAAATATGGGTTCATTGTATTGGCAGTTAAACGATTGTTGGCCGGGAATTTCTTGGTCGAGTTTGGATTATTTTGGCAACTGGAAAGCCTTGCACTACGAAGCCCAACACGATTTCGCTACGTTTTTAATTTCCAAAGAAGGAAATTCCATTTACGTGGTTTCGGATAGCTTGAAGGACGTGGATTGTAGCTTGATTCTGGAGATGAAAAGTTTTGAAGGTAAAAAGCTTTTTTATAAAGAAATTTCGATCAATGTCAAAGCCAATTCCTCCGAAAAAATAGAGGAGATTCCAATCTTATCGAGCATAAAATCAATGCAAAATCAGCTTTTGATCGAAGCGAAGCTTTATCACCATCAGCAACTCTTGGCGCAAAATAGCTTCTACTTTAATAAGCCAATGGATTTGATTTTACCTCAAAATGTAAAACCTGTTTTTGAAATTCGCGGTCAGGAGCTTTTGATTTGGTCGGAAACAGGAAGTTTAATAAAAAACTTATATTTAGAAACAAGCAGCCATCTTGCCAAGAACTTTTTTGATGTTTTACCTCAAGATACGGTTCGAATTCCAATAGAAAAGTCCTTTTCAATTTCTGAAATTAAGCGTTTTCAAACTTTAAATTCCATTCAAAAATAAATCCCTTTCTCTTTTAACCTATTTTCACATTTGTCTTAATAGTTTGTTTATCAGTAGTATATTCAAGATTTCAAGAAAAATCCCCAAGTTTTATAATAGATAGATTAAACCTTTTATTTTTTGATAGGTCAAAGCATCAGAAAATAACAAACTAAAATAGGTATACAATGAAAACAAACAAAATTACAACAAGCATTTTAGCAATAGCGCTAATCGTAGGAATGAGTTTTAGTGCAAGTGCACAACGTGGACAAGGGATGAAAGGTCAAGCTCCAAGACAAGGTTTCAATCAAAACAGACCAAATGCAAGCTGCGCCTTTTTGAATTTGACAGAAGAACAACAAACACAAATGGCAGCTTTAAGACTTCAATTAACCGAAAAGAATTTGCCACTCAAAAACCAATTAGGCGAAATGCGTGCGAAAATGCAAACATTAAAAACAGGCGATGATCAAAATTTAAAAAGTATTTCCAAGTTGATCGATGATATGAGTGGTGTTCAAGCGCAATTAAGGAAAAATTTTGAGGAACATCGATTAGCTGTTCGTGCTTTATTAACAGATGATCAGCAAGTATTATTTGATGCAAGTCAAGGGAATCAAGGAAATCGTGCGAAAGCGGTAAGAGGACAAAGAAATGCGAACGGAGTTCAAGGTCCTCGTGCTAATGGTCGTGGATTAAGAAATGCAAACTGTCCGTATACTCAAACACAAAATGTGCAAGAGAACTAAGCACAAAAGAATTTAGAATACTCCTAATTAAGTTAGTTGGAAGGTCGGTAACCTAATGTTATCGGCCTTTTTTGTTTAGAGTAAAACTTATTCTTTTGATTCTTCGGGTGTCAGAATCAAACGGAGCGAAGTGTCTTTAGTCACATATTCCATCGCCCAATTGATAAAAATAATCAACTTATTTCGTACACTTAAAATGAGCATCAGGTGAAGAAACATCCAAATAAGCCACGCAAAATAGCCTTTAAATCGGACAAACGGGAAATCCACAACTGCTTTATTTCTTCCGATAGTTGCCATCGAACCCCAATCCTTGTACTCGAATTGGTAGGTGGCTCGGCCTTTTTTCTGTCGATTTAGATTTTTAGCTAGGTTGATCGCTTGATTAATAGCAACATTGGCCACTTGTGGATGTCCGTGCGGATATTTTGGTGTTTCCATGTAGGAAATATCTCCCAAGGCAAAAACCGAATCATTAAAAAGTGATTTATTCATTCGATCCACAATGATTCTATTTCCATGCGCTATATGCTCGGTTGGGATTCCGGGAATTACAGATCCAATAACGCCGGCAGCCCAAATAACTGTTTCTGTTTTTAGCATGGTTCCGTTGCTTAAAGTAAGCAAATGACCGTCGTAATTTTTCACAAAAACCTCTGTAAGAATTGTAGCGCCCATCTTTTTGAGGTATTTTTTTGAGGCTGTTTTCGCATGATCACTCATGTTATTGAGTGTGAATTTGCTGCCTTCAATCAGGATGATTTTAAATTGAGAGAAATCGATTCGCGGATAATCTTTCGGAAGGATATTCTTTTTAATCTCAGCAAAAGCTCCTGCCAATTCAACACCTGTGGGTCCTGCTCCAACAATAACCAGATTGAACAAACCCTCTTTTTCATTTTCCGGTGCAGATAGAATTCGCTCGAAAATTTGTAAAATATGGTTTCGAATGGTAATGGAATTGTAAGTTGATTTTAAAGAAAAGGCATGTTTTTGTATTTCGCTGTTGCCAAAAAAATTGGTTTTACATCCGGTTGCAATCACTAAATAATCATAATCAAAATCCCCGATCGAAGTAGTTATTTTTCGATTTGGTGCATCGATACTTTTTAATTCCGCTAGTCGAATCCTCACATTCTTTTTGTTTTTGAAGATATGTCGGATTGGAAACGAAATACTGGAAGGTTCTATTTGTGAAGTGGCTACTTGATAAAACAAAGGTTGAAACTGATGGTGATTGATTTTGTCAATAAGTAGAATATCAAAAAAGCGTTCATCTAATTTTCTTACAAACTGTATTCCGGCAAAACCGGCGCCAATAACAATTATTTTTTGTTTCATTTTTTGCTGATGATTTGTGGGATGGATTGAAGTAGTTTTTTTGTGTAAGGATGTTCTGGTTTCGAAAATAATTCGTCGGCTTCTTTTGTTTCCACAATTTTTCCGGATTCCATTACCATAATTCGATCCGACATATATCTAACCACGGTTAAGTCGTGAGAAATAAACAAGTAGGTTAAATTAAACTCTTCTTTTAATTCGTTCAATAGATTGAGGATTTGCGCTTGTACCGAAACATCGAGAGCCGAAACACTTTCATCGCAAATGATCAATTCGGGTTGAACAGCCAAAGCACGTGCAATGGAAATACGTTGACGCTGACCGCCGGAAAATTCATGAGGAAAACGATCGAAGCTAGTCGAATCAAGTCCAACTTTTTCCAATAATTCAATGGTTTTTTGCTTACGCTGATGTTTTGGATAAAGTTGATGCGCAATCATGGGTTCCATAATCGCATCGCCGATAGAAATTCGTGGGTTTAATGAGCCATACGGATCTTGAAAGATAATTTGAACTTTTTTCCGATAAGCTTTTATCTGTTTGGGTGTAAATTTTAGAAGTTCTTGCTGTTTGAATAAAATCTTGCCGGACGACGGTGTGTTTAAGAACAATAAACTCCTGCTTAGACTCGTTTTTCCGCATCCCGATTCTCCAACCAAACCCAAAGTTTCGCCTCGAAATATCGCAAAACTCACTTGATTAACTGCAATCACTTCTTCGATTGTTTTCCCGAAAATATTTTTCTTGATTGGAAAAGTTGTGCTTAAATGCTCAATGTTTAAAATGGGTTCTTCGCAGTAAAGCGATTCATGTTTCTTAATTCTATTTTCAATCGTGATTTCATTCTCGGCGCTTTGCAAAAAATTTAAATGATCTTTTGTAGTTGGATTTAAAAAGTCATCAAGCAAAGGCAAGCGCTTGAGGCGTTTGTTAATTGGTGGCCGACAACCAAGTAATCCTTTTGTATAAGCATGCTTGGGTGATGAAAAAATGCTTTCGGTTTTTCCATATTCTACTACTTTGCCTTTATAAACAACAGCCAAAGTATCGGCAAGCGTAGCAACAAGATTTAAATCGTGCGAAATAAATAAGGTAGTTGTTTTGTATTTTTCTTTCAGCGATTTAATTAAATCGAGAAT
>JAFGAK010000268.1 GCA_016933745.1 Bacteroidales bacterium | reverse complement strand
TGGGAAGCCGATTTGCCTGTTATTGATCCTAAGTTTGAATTTGATTCGAAAGCGTATTTTCACAAGCTATTAGCTGCCGAGGACAAATGGTCGTTTATTACCGATGATATTGATGCTTTGGAAGGCAGTTTTGCCGGAGTAGAAACCACTTTTGGCTATTCGTTGGCTTTCGGTCGTTTTTCCAATACCAATGCGCTTTTTGCTTTGGTTGAATACATTTATCCTAATTCACCGGCTGAAGCGGCAGGTTTAAAACGCGGAGACATCATTTTTAAACTGAATGGTTTGGATATTACAGAAGAAAATTACATGGATTTATTTTATGGATCAACCATTTCCATCACCTTAGGGATTAATAACGCAGGAAATATTTCTCAAGGAAATTCGGTGAGTATGACTTCAGAAATTTTAAATCTCGATCCGGTTCTTATTAGCAAAATAGTAGAAGAAGGTGGTCGGAAAATTGGTTATCTGTTTTATGCTCAATACATTAGTAATTACAATAGCAGTTTAGATGCTGCATTTCAATACTTTAAACAAAATGGCATGACCGATTTGGTTTTGGATATTCGTTACAATCCAGGGGGATTTATTTCGGCGGCACAGCATTTATGTAGTTCAATTGCGCCACAAGCTGTAGTAAGTGGCGAAGATGTTTTGGTTACTTTGCAGTGGAATGCTTTTTATCAAAATTATTGGCAAAGTGAAGGCATAAGCAGTCAATTGCAATTAAATTTCTTAGCAAATACACCGGAAAACCTCGATTTATCAAAGATTTATATTTTAACCGGAAGTGGTTCGGCTTCGGCATCTGAATTAACGATTACGGGTTTAGATCCCTATATGGAAGTGGTTTTGATTGGCGATACAACCTACGGAAAATACACAGGAAGCATTACTCTAAAACCGGAAGATCTTTATTCGGATGCAAGTTATTATTCAGATTTTAAGAATTGGGGAATGCAGCCAATCGTTTTGCGCTATGCAAATGCCAATGGAGTAACCGATTTTAAAAATGGATTTTCGCCAGATTATTATCTCTACGACGATCTTTGGGCAGGAATTCCATTAGGAGATCCTACGGAGCCCTTGTTTGCAAAAGCGATTAGCGAAATTACAGGAATAACCAAAATGGATGATTTGAAGAAGCAAGTCATCGTTCCTGAGCATGTCTTCTTCGATCGCGCTAGCTCACGTTTTGAAAAACAAAAGCAGAATCTTTTATTTGATATAAGTCGCTAGATTTGAATTAATTCTGTTTTTTTGTTGAAAGGCACAATTCGTAAAATAATTATTTTTATATTTACCTGAATAATTGTTGAAAAAAGAACATGCCTGAAACCACCGTATTCCGCAAGTTGCTTTTTCCGTTTAGCTTGGCTTTTAAAGATACGCAAGTTGAACGTGATTTTTTGACGGATTATTATCGGAATAGTCTAGCTCATGTACGCAGAGTCATGTTTATTTCGTTATTAATTTATGGCGCTTTTGGAGTGTTAGACTATATTATCTATCCCGAGATTGCCAATTTATTCCTGAAAATTCGTTTTCTTTTGGTGGCTCCATTGGTATTGCTAACTATTTTATATTCTCATCACAAATCAGCTCATCGAAAATTACAGTTTGCAGCTTCTTTGAATATTATTGTGGCGGGCTTAGGAATCATGTACATGCTTTTTGCCGGAGGTCGAGAATTAGCCCTTGTTTATTATGTAGGCTTGATGTTGGTTTTTATTTTTAATTACGATTTTCTTAAACTCCGATTTGTTTGGGCAAGCTTAACAGGTGCCATTCTCCTTCTCTTTTATTATTTGACTGCAGTTTTAGTGGGATTCGACTCGAAAATGTTGATTGCTAGTTTGTTTTTTTTAGTTTCAGCAAACATCATGGGCATGGTTTCCGCTTATTTTTATGAGTTTATCAATCGGAAATATTATTATTCAAATCGATTGTTAAAAATAGAGGAAGAGAAAACACATGAAATCAATCTAAATTTAGAAAATCAGGTGAAGGAACGAACCGCGACCCTCGAGTATGCAAACAAGCTGCTTTTTGAAGCCAAAGAAGTGGCGGTGGAGTCGGAACGACTGAAATCCGTCTTCTTGGCAACCATGTCGCACGAGTTAAGAACTCCATTGAATGCAATTATTGGATTCTCGGATTTGATCAGTGCGGGCGAAATTGAAGAGGAGAAGGAATACAGAGAATATGCAAGTGTCATCCATAAAAGCGGAACACATTTATTAAGCTTGGTCGAGAATTTATTCGATATCACTTTGATTGATTCCGGGCAGATAAAGCTCGTTACAGGAGAATTTAACCTTTCCGATCTCATGCAGGAAGTGCATACAATCATGAATGTGGAGAAGTTTAAAATCGAAAAAGAATCCATCGATATTCAAATGGAAAAAGGCAATATCGAACTCGATTTTAAAATAGTGACGGACGGACATAAAATCAGGCAGGTTTTACTTAATCTTTTAAAGAATGCAATTAAGTTTACGGAAAGTGGCGTTGTAAAATTTTGGTGCGATGAAGTGACCGAAAACAATAAAACAGCATTGAAGTTTTATGTGCAGGATACAGGAATTGGTATTCCGCTGGAAAAAACGGATTTGATCTTTGATGTATTCCGACAAGTAGATGATTCTCATTCGCGCAAATTTGGCGGTGTTGGAATTGGGCTAACCGTGGTTAAAAAGTTAGTGACTATGTTAGGCGGCGAAGTGGGTGTAGAATCTACTGTAGATCATGGTTCTACTTTTTTCTTTACCGTACGAAATTATGTAAAAGACGAATTTTTACCGAAGATTAAGAATGTGAGCGAGCAAGAATTAACCGTTTCTGCAAATACCAAAGCGCTCATTGTAGAAGACGATGAGGCAAGTTATTTCTTGTTAAAACTATTGTTGGAGAAGTATAAAATAGAATCGGATTGGGCTAGCGATGGCGAAACTGCGTTGGAAATTATTCGGAAAAATCCAAAGTATAAATTGGTATTTATGGATATTAATATGCCTGTTTTAAATGGCTACGATACCACCAAAGCGATACGCAAGAGTTCTCCGGACCAAATTATCATTGCGCAAACAGCTTATGCCATCGAAGGCGATCGAGAAAAAGTTCTGGAAGCAGGGTGTAATGCTTATATGTCGAAACCCATTTCGCCTAAAAAGCTCCATTCTATTTTGGCGGAAGTACTTTAGCTTTGGTTCACAATTTGTAAAGCCAATTCTTTTCCTTGCTTTACACGGTCAGCAATACCAACACCGTCGCGCATACTGCCTGCCAAGTATAATCCTTTGTGCTCTTTTTCAATTTGAGTAATAGCAGCTAAGCGGGCTTCGCTATCCGATCCGTATTGGGCAATAGCTTGATTGTAATAGTTCAACTCAAACAAGTCGGGATGAAATTTTTCCAAGCCCATCATTTCTTTAAAATCGTCGGCAATGATCGCTTTCAGTTTGTCTTCTGGAAGATCGGCCAAATACGCTTTGCGCATTCCACCTACAAATACGGTAAATAATCCACCTTCTTTGGGCGCTCTATTTTCGAATAAACTCGACATAAATAGAACCCCTAAGATGTTTTTATTTTCGATGTAAGGAACTAAACCGCCAAAGGCATCTAATTTTATTCCTTGCCATATTTTGAATCCAATACTAGCTTCTACCACTTTGGCGTATTTTAATACCGTAATGTTTTGAAGATCACTCTCAGAAAGGAAAGGAAATAATTCCGGCAAAGAAGTTGCTGTTCCGGTAGAGATCACATGCGAAAAAGTCTCTTGTTTGCCTTGTTTTATTGCGGTAAAACGATGGTCGGTGAATTTTACATCGGACTGGTATTGAATATTTTCTGGTCCAATTTCCTCTACAAGCGCATGGATCAGATTTTGTAGGCCGCCTTTGACTGAGAATATTTTACGCGTTGCTTTTTGATCGTTTTCAGTTTTTGGTTCCTTGGCTTTTTTAATGGTTCCTCCCACAAAACTGCCGTATTTTTGCTCTAAATTATAAAGCTTAGGTAAGGCATATTTTGGAACGATATAATTTGGATCTCCTGCATAAATCCCTAAAATAAACGGATCGATGGCGTAGTTTAAAAAGCTTTTTCCTAATCGACGTTTTACCAATTCGGCAAGATTTTCATTTGGGTTGTTTCCTTTTTTGCGGAATGGTTCCAGTAAAACTCGGAATTTGTCTTTAAGTGTGAATAATGGAGTTGAAACAGCTGAAAATAAACCAGATGGGAGAGGAGTCCATTTCCCTTTTTGCCAAATTAATCTTTTTACTGAAGCTTCATTTGCTAATTCTAATTCACATTTTCCGTTTAAATCACAGAATAAATCGGCCAACTCAGCATGCGAAATAACGCCACTATTCGGCCCTGTTTCGTATAAGAAAGTACCGTCTGTTTTGCTTTGCATTACGCCACCTGCAAACTTTTTTTGCTCAAAGACTGTAAAAGGAATTCCTGCTTTCTTTAAGTAGTAAGCTGCGGTTAAGCCACTGATTCCTGCTCCAATAATTGCTACTTTTTTCTTGTCCATGACAGCTGTATTTATTCTAATTCTTATTTCTTTACCACTTTCGTGGTTTATTTTTTATCGACGATTTCTTTACAATGCTTTCGAAAAGCTTTTTTCATTGCTTTTCATTTTCGGATCGAAGCTTGCAGCAATGTTACGCATAAAGAATTGTCCTTGCGAAGTAATTTCGATTGCATTCGTGCTTTTGATTATTAAACCTTCTTGCTCAAAGCCATCTATTTGCTGCTGATCATAAGCAATGAGCTTATATAGCTCCTCGAGTTTTAATCCGTTTTTGGTTGCCAAATGTTCGAAAGAAACATAACTGTTGCACATCAATTCATTGATTAATTCCCGAATTATTTTTTCTTCGGAGTTAACGAAATAGGCTTTTTCTACCGCCAATTGACCCGACTGAATAGCTTGTTTGTAAACGCGCAAATCTTTGGTGTTTTGCAAATAAGCATTGTCGAGCTGACTAATTCCGCTAACGCCGAGTGCGTAGACTTGTCCGGTTGTTTCGCGTGTGCAATAACCTTGAAAATTACGGTGTAAGCTTTTCGATTTTAGTGCAATGCTCAATTCATCGGTAGGTTTGGCAAAATGGTCTAAACCAATGGCGCTGTATCCGTTTTTGGTTAGCACTTCAAACGCAGCTTTGAATAAATCCACTTTCTGAATAGCATCCGGCAATTGAAAGGCTTCTAATTTTTGTTGCGCTTTTTTCAACCAAGGAACATGTGCATAGGAGAAAACCGCCAATCGATCGGGGTTTGCTGCAATGGCTTTTTCGATGGTGTTTCTAAAACCTTCCACGGATTGAAAAGGCAATCCATACACAAAATCTAAGTTAATTGAAATAGGTCCTTTGGATTTAATATATTGGATTAATTCAGGAATTGGAATGATCGATTCGTCGCGGTTAACGGTTTTCATTACTTGCGAATCAAAATCCTGCACACCAATGCTCATGCGGTTAATACCACTAGCAATGAGTCGGTCTACATAGTCAAAAGTTAAATGAGCCGGATGACATTCCATTGCAATTTCGGGCGAATCAATAAAATTGAAATGAGCGAAGAATAAAGCCATGATTCCTTCCACTTCTTCGATCGGAAGATAATTGGGAGTGCCTCCGCCCCAATGGATTTGAGATATTTTCCGATCCGAATCCAACAGGTTTTTATAGAGCAGAATTTCTTGTTTTAAGGTTTCTACATAGTCTTTGATCAAAGCTTGATCTTTACTGATATGCGTATTGCATCCGCAGTAATAGCAAAGCTTTCCACAAAAAGGAATGTGGATGTAGAAGGAAATATTTCGAGTGTTTGTTTGGTTAGATTCAATCAAAACACGCGTATTCTTTTCGTTTGTAAAATCTTCGTGAAAATAATTTGCAGGAGGATAACTGGTGTAGCGCGGAGTGGCTACATTGTATTTTTCAAAAAGATGGATTGGTATATTCATGGGTAAATTTTTAAATCTTGTTTGTAAAGAAAGGGAATCGAAATCAACACGATACTTGCTAAGATCAATTCAATTTTAAATAAACCGTTGTAGCCGATAGAATGAGCTACTTTTCCGCTTCCAACGGCAATAATCAAGCTACTTAAATGAGTGAGCACAATTTGAATGGTAAAATCGGTTCCTTCGCGACCGGGACGAACAATATCCATACTGATGGTATAAATAAGTACCGAAGCCATTCCGTAAGTTCCCCAAAGGAGCAAAACTCCGGGTAAAAGGAGATTTAGGTCGGGTTTAATCGAAGCTAAATAATTAAAATAGATGCCAATAAGCACGCCTAAAAGAGCAACCAAATAAATGGAATTTCTTCGTCCGAAATATTGGATAATGAAACCGGATAAAAAGGCCATAAAGGCACCTGAGGCAGCGCCATAAATGCCTGATATCAAGCCTATTTCTTTGATATTGTAACCCAAATCCACCAACCAAGGTTTGATCATGGTTAGGATGCCTATGATCCCGGAATAAAAAGTGATAAGCATTAATACTCTCTTGCCTATTCCTTTCTGAGCAAAGAATAAATAAATATCGCTCAGCGAAATTGTTTTGTTTGGTAGTGGCCGATCTTCGGCTTTTTCTTTATAGAAGTAAAGTGGAATTAAAGCCAATAAAACAAATCCTGCCAAACCTGCTAAAAGCATTTGCCAACCGTAGTAATGGTAAATAATCAATAATACACCACTTCCGGTTAAAGTACCTAAAAAAGTTCCGGCCGACTGCATGCTGTTTCCAAAAGCTCTTTCTTCCTTTTTTAGAATTAAAATAGCGAAAGCATCGGTGGCAATGTCTTGAGTTGCCGAAGCCGTAAAGGCAATCAACATGAGCACAATGATGGTGGTAAAGTTGGTTTCTAAACTTAAAAATGCAATGATGAAAATGATTAAAGCGTAAAAAAGTTCAGAAAACAGAATCCACTTTTTATACTGACGAATATTTGTTGCCGATTTATCAATCATGGGAGCCCATAAAAACTTGATAATCCAAGGTAACTTAATCAATTGAATCAATCCGATGGAAGTTAAAGAGAAATTCTCCGTACGCATAATGACGGGCATCACAGTAGAGAAAAAGCTCATTGGAATCGATTGAGCCAAGTAGAGACTTAAGAGGGTATTGTATTTGAAAATGGATTTTCCCATGGTGTTGGTTTGGTCTGCTAAATCTAAAAAAAAGAGAACAAGGAAGAAGAGATTTGCGAACGAAATTATACACAATTTTGCTAGTCGTCTTCTTTCCTTGTTCGGAATATACCATAAAAGAACTGTTTAAAGGATGATCATTTTTAGATATTTACATGCACGAATACGCCGTACTGAACCGGTTTCCCTACTTGTACATAAGATTTGCCAAGAGCTTCGAAATAAAATGCATTGTAATCGGAATTCAATACGTTTTTGCCCCAAATACCGAAATCTACTTTTTTGGTATGGAAGTTCAAGCGGCCATTTAAGATACCGTAATTTTCCTGATAAGCAGAGTTTGCATCGTTCCAATATAATTTTCCAACATGCTGATAATTAATTGTTAAAGTTGAATTTCGAAGTGTTTTTCCATTGAAATTAACTGTGTAATTGGTTCCAAAGTTTAAAGTGTATGCAGGAATATAAGGAATGTAGTTATCACTATAATCAGTATTTGCATCGCGCTGATATTCAAGAAATTTAGCTTTATTGTATCCATACGAACCCCAAATTGTTAAATCTTTATTGACTAGAAAACGCATTTCTAATTCAAGACCTTTACTTTCTGATTGACCGGCATTATCTAGTTTTGAACCGACACCGCTTTCAAGAGGTTGTGTTATTTGTTGATTCGTCCAATCGATGTAAAAGAAATTCAGATTCGTAATTAAACGGTTATCCATGCACACGGATTTAATTCCAAATTCATAATTGTAACTTGATTCAGGAAGAAAACTTCTTTCTGCTTCGGTTTCAAAAGAAGTATTAAATCCACCTACTTTATAACCTTTAGAAACGCTTAAAAAGGTGGTAAGACTTTCTGTGGGATGGTAACTGATACTTGCTTTTGGCAATATTTGAGAGAAGTTTAAATCGCTTTCAAAATTAGAGGTTGCCGTACTTATATCGTTTGTGTATTTTTCATAATCATAGGCCAAGCTTGTTGATTCATAATCCAAGCGGATTCCGGCAGTGGCTTTAAATTTTCCGAAACTGTAAGAAGCTTGTCCGAATGCCGCAACACCTGTTGAAGGTTGATCATACCATTTGATATAATGCGTAGGGCCAGGCAGATGGTAAGCTGTTATAAAATCGCTGCCATAAGTTACGTCCACTTCGTTTTTACTGCTTTGCTTGAAAGCAAATACACCGGCGATCCAATTTAATTTATGGTTGGTTTGAGAACGGAGTGTAAATTCCTCCACAAAAGTATTCTCAGCTCGGGCTTGTGTTACATAATAGAGCGAAGCCGGAGTAAAATCCTGATCAATATCCTGAAAATCTTCCATATGCTGAAAACTAGATGAGGAAGTTAGGATGATATTTGATAATCGATATTCCATGGTCAATCCGGCAGAAAATAAACTTCGGTCGTAAGTGCTTAAATGGTCGTAATTAACGTCGCTGGTTTCTTGAGTATCGGTATTGTAAACGGCATAAGGGTATCCGTTTTGTTTATTTTTTTCAAAATTCA
This sequence comes from Bacteroidales bacterium, assembly GCA_016933745.1. Lineage (GTDB taxonomy): Bacteria > Bacteroidota > Bacteroidia > Bacteroidales > UBA12170 > UBA12170. Next base: position 402 of record JAFGAK010000268.1, on the reverse strand, counting down.
GAGATAAAATGGTTTTGAAACGATTGGTAGGTGTGTACATCAATTTCATCCTTCCATTATAAACATCAAACTTATCTGCTTTGGTATCTGAAAATACATTGGAATTGTAACCATCGCTATGCGCATATGCACCACCAACAATAAGTGCTACTTTGTCGCCCAAAGCTTGGTTGGTTGAAAAGGCTGTTTTGATATGATTATAAGCGCCGTATTCCAGGTTTAGATTTGCTGTGGAGTTGAACTTTGGTTCGGCTGTGTAGATTTTAATGATACCACCCATCGTGTTTCTTCCGTAAAGAGTCCCTTGTGGTCCTCTCAAAACTTCAATTTTTTCGATATCGAAAAACTCAAAATTAAAACTTCCTTTATCGAAATAGGGAACATCATCGATGTATAATCCTA
>JAFGAK010000267.1 GCA_016933745.1 Bacteroidales bacterium | reverse complement strand
TTCCTATTTCTTCGATTAATCCTGTAAACATCAGACGTAAGCTTCAATTAATAAATCGTTTTTCATTTTTTTACATTGCATTTCTTTCAAGTCCAACACATCGGAAAGTTTTTCAAATCCCAGTCCTTCCATACCTGTTTTGGCATTGCTTCCGCCGATTAATTTTGGAGCTATAAAAGCATAAACTTTGTCAACTAGTTGAGCTTCGGTAAAGCCGAAATTAACGCTTCCACCACCTTCTACTAAAAGGCTGTCGATGTTTTCTTTGCCAAGTTCGTGGACTAAGAATTTTAAGTCGATGCCATTTTTATGCGGAGGGCAAACCAGCACTTTTACACCTTTGTGTTCGAGTTGAGTTCTTTTTTCTTTTGAGGATTCGGATGTGGTTGCAATCCATGTTGGAGCTATTGAGCGATCTAAAATCCTTGCATCCAACGGAATTCGAAGTTTAGAATCTATTACGATACGAAGTGGATTTTTCGTTTGTTTGTTTTTTAAACGCACATTTAGTGTTGGATTATCGCTAAGTACTGTATTGATTCCAACCAAAATTGCGGCATATTTTTGGCGTAATTGATGTCCGTAATTTCTGGAAGTTTCATTCGTAATCCATTGGGATTCGCCCTTTGAAGTTGCGATTTTCCCATCCAAGCTGGAGGCAATTTTAAGCGCAACAAAAGGTGTTTTGCTTTGGATAAATTTAAAAAAGCGCTCGTTTAATCGGAAAGCTTCTTTTTCTAAAACGCCAATTTCCACTTCGATGCCAGCAGCTTCGAGCATCTTCATTCCTTTTCCTGCAACCAAAGGATTTGGATCTGATGTGGCAATTACAACGCGTTGAAACTGATGTTGAATCAAGGCCAAAGAACAAGCTGGCGTTTTTCCTTGATGCGAACAAGGTTCCAGATTTACATAGATTGTTGATCCTTCGACAGATTCTGTTGCATTCTTGATGGCATTTATTTCTGCATGGGCTTCCCCAAATTTTTCGTGCCAACCTGCTCCAATAATTTTCCCGTTTTTAACAATTGTAGCACCAACCAAAGGGTTTGGAGACACAAACCCAATACCTCTTTTTGCCAAACGAATG
>JAFGAK010000266.1 GCA_016933745.1 Bacteroidales bacterium | reverse complement strand
TACATGCAAGAGCAAAAAGAGCGATCGAAACAAGCTTCCGCTGCAGAAACGGACGATTGGGTTATTGTTCAAGATCAAGCTGGCGAAGGTTTTGTAGGTTACAATCAATTAGAAACCGAAGTCTTTATTCAAAAGTATCGCAAGATTCAAACTAAAAACAAAACCTCTTATCAGCTTGTTTTTAATCAAACTCCATTTTATGCCGAATCAGGTGGACAAGTTGGCGATACCGGATTTATTGAAAATGAATGGAATAAAATAGCGATTTACGACACCAAGAAAGAAAATAATTTAACCGTTCATTTTGCTTCGCTATTGCCAAAATATCCTGAAAAAGCATTCCATGCAAAAGTAGATTTTGAAAAAAGATTGCAAACCACTAATAACCATTCCACAGCTCACTTAATGCATTTAGCCTTGCGAAAAGTATTAGGATCGCATGTTGAACAAAAAGGATCTTATGTGGATTCGGAATATTTACGTTTTGATTTTGCTCATTTTCAGAAAATGACTGATGAAGAATTGATCAAAGTGGAACAACTAGTCAATCAAGCAATTTGGGCTAATTCTGCGGCAAATATTCAATTGGATGTTCCCATTAAAAAAGCCGAAGAGTTGGGCGCAATTGCTCTATTTGGCGAAAAGTATGGAGATAAAGTTCGTGTTGTTCAATTTGCAGATTCGATAGAGCTTTGTGGTGGAACACATGTGAATTCTACCGGACAAATAGGACTGTTTAAAATTGTCCACGAAAGTGCAATTGCAGCCGGAATAAGACGAATAGAAGCTATTACAGGAGATAAAGCAATTGCTTTTTACAACCAACAATTGGGCGAGCTTGATCAAATTAAAAGCTTATTAAAAGGTCAGAAAGACATGCCGAAAGGTGTTCAAAATCTCCTCGACGAAAACAAAAAACTGCTAAAACAAATCGACGAATTAAACCAAGCAAAAGCCAATACCATTCAAAAAGAACTGCTTCAAAAAGTGGTTCAAGTGAATGGTGTAAACCTGATTGCTGAAACAGTTGATTTAGACGCCAACAATATCAAGAATTTGGTTTTTAACTTGCTTCGCGATCGCAAAGAAAGTGTAATTGCAATTGGAGGAATAGCGGATGGAAAAGTAAGCTTAACCATCGCTTTAACCGAAGATCTAATTCAATCGAAGCATTTGGATGCTTCAAAACTAATTCGACTGGTAGCGAAAGAAATTCAAGGCGGCGGTGGCGGTCAAGCACATTTTGCCACTGCAGGTGGTAAAAATGCTCAAGGTTTAGACAAAGCCTATCAACTGATCAAAGAGCAGTTACAATAAGCTTAATATGAGCTAAATAATCGCTTTTAAAATTAAAAATCATGCTTAAATTTTATAATATTACGGATCGCGATAGCATAGAATATCTCGAAGCTGTAGAAGTATATAAGGCAGGGACTCCTGACGAATTGCAAATCAAGACCGAAGAGATAGAAAAAAAGATGGACAGTGGAAACGCTGTGATCATTCTTGGAAAACAAAATATTCT
>JAFGAK010000265.1 GCA_016933745.1 Bacteroidales bacterium | reverse complement strand
GTTACGCCTGTAATGATACTTTTCATGTCTTCCGTTCCGTCTTTTTTATAGCTTCCCGTAAGTTCAATTTCGGTAAGCTCATTAGCTTTTAGAGCATCACAACTATCATATTCGTAAGCAATCGTAACAGGAACTATTCGTAATGATTTTAAATAGTTCATCTTATCTTCAGGACAATCCATGGCAATCATTTTTAGAACGCCTGGATTGGTTTTATCATTCCCATCTTTCGTTCTGCCTTCGCGATGAGAAATCCAAATGGAATCTTTTTTTTCAGTTAACACATAACGCATATAACGCGAAAGAATTTTTGACGTTTCAATCATTTCTCGTGCAGGTAAATTCCGTTTCACAATAAAAGTTCGGTTCATTTTAACCAAATCAGTTACTAATTCAGAAGTTAACAGATTATCGCCAATGGCGACTTGACCAGCTTTATAGCCATTTTGGAACAATACATAATAAATTAACGTGGAATCGAGGACAATATCACGGTGATTTGAGATGAACAAATAATTTTCTTCAGGATCGATGTTTTCAAGACCACTAATAGTGAATTGTTCCATGCTCCGGTCGATGGCAGCTTTGGCTGCGGGAAAGATGAGCAATTCTTGAAACGCTTGCGCAGAAGTAATATTTTTAGTTCTTCGTGCGATGGTTGTGGGTGTCCAGGTTGGATAAATGTGTGAAACCAATTTGTTAAAAACACTGCTGTCGTTGTAGCGGATTAACTTTTCGTTGACTTCAGAATCGTTGTATGGTCGGATACTTTCAAAATCTTCCATTGGTTTTTGGATTTTAATTGTGCACAAATTTAAACATATTTGAGCGTTCGATTTAGCGAATTATTTTTCCTTTTAAAATGACTGTTTCTACTTTGTTGTCACCATAAGAGTAAGGCATATATTCGATGCCTGGAATTGGTTTTGTTATGAATAGATTGGCTTGTTTTCCTTTGCAAATGCTTCCGTGTGTTTCCTCAATGCCCATGGCATAGGCCGTGTTTATAGTTGTGGCAAAAATACCTTCTTCGGGTGTCATTTTATACAAAATACTTCCCATTGCTTGGATTAACTGCATATTTCCTGAAGGAGAAGAACCTGGATTGAAATCGGAAGCTAAAGCTATTGGAAGTCCAGCATCGATCATTTTTCGCGCCGGTGCATAAGGCATATTTAAAAAGAATGCTGCTCCAGGTAAAATGGTTGGCATCGTTTCGCTGCTTTTTAGCACCCGAATCTCCTCATCACTCGTATATTCTAAATGATCAACTGAAAGCGCGTTGTATTTCACTCCAACTTGAATTCCGCCTGAATTTCCCAATTCATTCGCATGAATCTTTGGTCGGAGACCATATTTTATTCCTGCATTTAAAATTCGATCTGTATCTTCTTCAGTAAAAAAGCCGGTATCGCAAAAAACATCAATAAAATCTGCCAAATCTTCGCCAGCAACTTGTGGTATCATTTCGTTGATAACTTGATCGACGTATCCACTTTGATTTCCTTTAAAAGCCTGAGGAACAGCATGAGCACCCAAAAAAGTAGCTTTGATGGTTAAAGTAGAAATTTCTTTTAAACGCTTAATCACGCGTAGCATTTTAAGTTCGTTTTCTGGATTTAATCCGTAACCGGATTTTATTTCAACAGCTCCTGTACCATAACGAATGATTTCTTTTAGTCGTTCATTGGCATCTTCAAAAAGCTTTTCTTCGGAAGTTTCAGCTATTCGCTTTGCGGAATTTAAAATTCCACCGCCCCGTTTTGCAATTTCTTCGTACGAAAGTCCTTTGATTTTATCGATGTATTCAATTTCTCGACTGCCAGCGTATACAAGATGTGTATGAGAATCGCAATAAGATGGAAAAACCAAACGTTCGCTTGCATCTATTTGATTAGCTGTGCTTTTGAATGATTCAGGAATATTTTGCATACTTCCAAAATCAGAGATTAATTCATTTTCGATGTAAATCCAAGCGTTTTTAATTGTTGGGAGAATGGCCATTTCTTTTCCGGCATAGAAAGTTTTGGCTTTTGTTTCAGTTAAAACTAATTCTTTGATATGATGGATGAACAATTCCATAATTTAATAATTTATATCTTTTCCAAAAGGAGATAAGGCCAAACCAGCAAGTTTGAAATGCTGCCTTGCAAAGGGAATTCCAATGATGGTAATAAAAAATAGCAATCCGAAAAGGAAGTGCGAAATAGCAATCCAAATCCCACCAAATAATAACCAAAGGATATTCATTAGCGTATATAAACAGCCTCCGGTATGTGGTTTTTCTCTAACTTCGCTACCGAACGGCCATAAAGCCAAAAGCCCGATTTTAAAAGTTTGTATCCCAAAAGGAATTCCTATTATTGTAATAATCAACACAAAAGATGCTACAAAATATTCAAGAGCAATGGCTAAACCGCCAAAAATTACCCAAATAACATTTCCAATAAATTTCATAAAAAGAGTGAATTTTGAGTAGTAAAAGTACAATAAATTTGTGTGCAACCCGTTCTGGATTATCTTTGCATTTAATATTTGATCTTTTCCGATGCGAACTCATATCAACAGATTTATACTTTTTCTCTTTTCCGTTTTTGTTTTCAATGGTTTGGTAGCACAAAATGCGTCTTCTTACGAAGAATTAATTGTTTCGGCCGATAACTATTTTAACAAGCATGATTATTACAATGCCAAAACTACCTATGAATTTGCACTTCAGAAAAATCCATCAGCAGATTATCCCAAAAAAAGGATTGCTGAAATTATTGATTTGCTTAACAACGAGTTAGAAATACGAATTATCTACGAAGACCAAATACAATTAGCCGAAGCAGCCTATGCTGCTAAAAATTACGAAAAAGCTATTGAATATTATACAAAAGCTTCACAAACAATTTCTTATGAAGAAGGTCCGAAGAAGCAATTGACTAAAATCCGACAAGAATGGGAAGATTTAAAAATTCGTCAGAAGAATTTTGATGCATTGATTGCTGTCGGGAAACAAGCGAAACAAAATCAGGATTACCAACTTTCTTTGAAAAATTATGAGGAAGCTAATTTGCTTTTCCCTTCTAATTCTGAAGTGCTTGCCGAAATTGCTACCTTAAAAATGCTTTTAAAACAACAATCAGCCAAACAAGATGAATTTACTAAACTGATTGCAGATGGCGACAAGCGAATGAGCCAAGATAAATACACGCTTGCTTTTAATGCTTATGAGAATGCGCTCAAACTTTTCCCGAAAGATAGCTATGCTAAGAACCAGCTGCAAGCTGCTTCGACCGGAATCAAAAAAGAAAACGATTTCAATGCACAAATTGAAAAAGGAGATGCTTTTTATGTGGCTCTGAATATGACTGAAGCTCGAAAAGCTTACGAAGCAGCCAACTTGATTTGGCCTGAAAAGAGCTATCCTCTGAATATGTTATCCAAAATTGAAGAAGCTGCTGATCGCGAAGTAGCGGATCTAGAAAGAATGAACGCAGAATACCTCGATCGGATTGAAAGCGGCGACAAGGACTTCAACAATGAAAAATACGAACTTGCTTATGATTCTTATTTAAGAGCACTCAATATTAAACCCGACGAAGTATATCCTCAAGCACAAATACAAAAAATTAATAAACTTTTAGCCAAAGGATATATCGACGTAAAATGCGATATCCACGAAATGGGAAGAGTCTTGGCAGATATCGATTTAGAGTTGGTTGAAGATGGCGTTTCGGAATCCTTTAAAGTTGGTACAAACGGCAAATACAAATTAAAGCTCAAATTTAATAAGAACTATGTCCTTACTTTTTCAAAGGCGGGCTATATCCATAAAATATTTGCGATCAATACCAACTTGCCAAATCAAGACCTACTTAATACGGTTTTTAATACGGATTTATCGGTTGAACTTTTCCAAGCTTGCTCCATCGATTTGAGCTTTTTCGATCAACCAATGGCAGAAATCGCTTATCAATCGGCTAGCGAAGAATTTACCTACGATG
>JAFGAK010000264.1 GCA_016933745.1 Bacteroidales bacterium | reverse complement strand
GCTAAAATGATTTTATGATAGTTTTGTTTTGCAAGCTTTTCTACGGTAGCTTCTTCGTGAATGAGATTTACACCGAGCGTTTCGATTTCGTGCTTGTAATAATCAATAATCTCCTTCAAACTTTCTTTTTTAGGAGGAAGAAAAGCTAAATTAAACTGCCCGCCAACTTCTTCTTTTTCGTATAGATCTACTTCGAAGCCGCGCTCTTTTAAAGTAATGGCAGCTTGCAATCCGGCTAGTCCGGCACCAACAACAGCTAGTGTGTTTTTTTGCTTTGTTTTTTCAAGTTTAGGGAAGGAAGTATTTACCAATGGATTGACCACACAACCTAATCCTTTTCCTTGTTTAACTCCACCTAAGCACCCTTCTGAGCATGCCAAGCATGGTCGAATGCTTGAATTTTTTAGTTGGAGATATTTGCCAACAAAATCCGGATCTGCCACTAAAGCTCGACCCAGCGCAAAGTAATCTGCATGGAAATTTGTTTTCAAGTTTTGGATATCATCTACTGAATTAATCCGACCAACAAAAATGACAGGCAAGCTTACCACTTCTTTTATTTTTGCAGCAAATTCCCAAGTTTTTCCTTTGGGGATAAACATATGTTGAAAAAACCAAGGTGGTGTAGAACAAGCCGAGCCAGCCGTAACATGCAAAGACACAGCACCAAGTTTTTCGAGTTGTTTTGCAAAAAGAAGCATTTCGGGCAAGTGGAAACCAGTTGGAATCATTTCGTCACCACTCAATCGAGCTATAATAGGAGTTTTAACGGCTGCTATTACAGCGTTTAAAACTTCCAATGGATAGCGCATTCTGTTTTCTAAACTACCCCCGTATTCATCGTTTCGATCATTTACATCAGGCGATAAAAACTGAGCCATCAAATAACCATGTCCGAATTGAATTTCGATAAAGTCAAATCCTGCTGCCTCTGCTCTTTCAGCCGCGGCAACATGGAGTTGAATAACTTCATTCATCAATGCTTTATCCATTGCAATTGGATTTGCTCCTCCGTTTGGACAAGCTTTCGCACTTGAAGAATAAAAGATATTTCCGGGGATTTTTGGATTGGCCATGCGACCCGGATGATTCAAGTGAGCAATCACTTTTGTATCCAAAGCGTGTAGCTGATTGATGAGTTGTTTATAGGCAGGAATTTTTAAATCGGAATCTATCCCAAGCTGAGTTGGTAACTCTCTTAAACCAGGATGCATGTACAATGGTTCTAGCGTAATTGCTCCCAAATAGGCGGCACGTTGTAAATAAAAATCGACGTGTTTTGGTGTGATATTTCCTTTTCCGTCGCTATATCCCAATTTAATGGGCGCCATAATAAATTGATTCTTAAGATTTAGCATGGTTTTTTATTTTAGGTTTTGGTATTTATTGCTTTTAAAACAATATCGTTTTCTTCAATTCCTAGATCGCGCGCAATCACCGGACATTTGGCTTTTAACATAAAAAATATGGAGCGTGAATTTTCAGAAAGACCTTCATAATTTCCTTGTCCTTTGTTGATGATTAAATCTGCTTCTTGAAAAAGTTGATTAAATTCAGGACTGCAATTTGCTAAAATAGTGCCTGGTGCTTTGCTCCCTGAAGAAATGATTTCAGCTACTTCATGTATTCCGCTAGCTACCGCATCTTCGTAAATAACATCGTTAATCACGGGAACTTCGCGCACGGCATAATATGTTTTCTTTCCCATTTCTTTGATCAGTACTCGATCAAAAACAGATTCGCCGGCATTGTCAGCGATGTATAAAATCGTGTTTGCTTTGGATAAAGCGTTTTGAAATTCGGCAAAATCAAAAAGAGCGAATTCTTGTCCGAGTATTTTGTACATGTCTTCCGTTAAGTTGAATTTCTTCCTCATTCCAAAATCAATTACATTGCCTGCAATAGCCATTCGGATAGCCATCAATAAGCGGTTGGGCGATTTTTCGAGGATAGTTTCTAGTGTTGAAAGCATTAAAATAGCTTCGGCAATACTTTTCTCTTTGATCTCTTTGTAAGGATCATATACTCCGGTGATGTTTCTGATGGATGCATAGATTATTTCTCCTACTTCGGCAGGAGTTTTTTCCATCGATATTTCTTTAATCATTTCGCCACTTTGATCAAGGAGCTTTTTTATCAATAGTTCGTCGGTAGTAGCCAATCGTCCTGCACTTAAAGTCTGATGCATAAAGCACGGAATACAATCAAGATAAGTTTTCATTTAATGTTTTTACTTGTTGTGGTTTTTACTCTTTTTAGTGCGTTGATTTTTGAGTGAATGATAAGAAATAGTTTGTCAAGTACAGCAATTCCCATGTCCAAAATTATCGGCCAAATTTTCTAATTGATCGGATTGGCAGTTTGGACAAGCGTGTATCAATGAACTTATTTGAATGTCGAAATTAGATTTGCAATTTTGGCAATGGATGATATTTTTTTTAAAATGCACATTGCCTCCTAAAATGCGAAGGGTTTTTCCTTGTACCAAGGCAGATGCGATTTTTTTTCGTGTTGTCTCGATCAACCGACTAAAAGTAGAACGACTTATTTTCATTTGCTTTGCCGCTTCAGCATGAGATAATCCTTGAAAGTCGGAAAGGCGAAAAGCCTCGTATTCATCGAGCAATAAAATGGTTTTTTCGAGGGATTTATTTCTCAATCCAGTCGGTTTAAACTCCTTGAATAATGGAGGTGAAAGAACGATTCTGTTTTTTTGTGGTCGAGGCATAGCTGATTATATCTGTGACAAATATAATGAGCATATGTGCAAAATGCAAATCGAAATAAGAATTTAGTTTTAATTAAAGTTCGTCTTCAGAAATATTCTCCAAAGGCCGATTTCCTTTCTCGTATTCGCCCAAAATAGTTAGTTTGCTAGTTAAAGGTCTGATAGCATCAAGCGCTTGTAAATATTTGGTGTAATCTGGAAAAGTTAAATCGATATAAAACAAATATTCCCATTCTTTACCTACAATCGGGAGCGACTGTATTTTGGAGAGATTTATTTTATAAAACGCTAAAACAGAAAGCACATGCGATAGACTTCCTTCTTCGTGAGGAAGTTTAAAGTACAAGGATGCTTTATTTATTTTGGAGCTGTTTTTACGATTTTCATAATTGGTTTGGTTGGAGATTACTAGAAAACGTGTAAAGTTTTTCTTATTGGTTTCGATTCCTTTTTCTAAAATCTGCAAGTCGTAAATTTCTGCTGCTAAAGAACTTGCAATTGCGGCAATTCCTTGCAGTTGATCGTCGGCTATTCGCTTTGCGCTGAGTGCAGTATCTTCTGAATCTAGAATTCGAACACCTGATCTGCGTAAGGGATTTAAAAATTCCAAACACTGCTCAATGGCCATTGGATGGGAATAAATCTCTGTTATATCTTCTAATTTTTGACCTTTGAGTGTAATCAGATTTTGTTCAATTCGCAGAAAAACTTCGCCAAGAATTTTCAGTTTAGAATCGGATAACAAGGCGTAGTTAGGAATGATACTTCCGACCAATGAATTTTCGATAGCCAAAACGCCATAATTGGCTTCGCCAAAAAGTAAGCTGTCAAACAGATCATTAAAAGTTAAACATTGAATAATTTCTGTTTCTTCGTCGGCAAAATACGTTTTGCTGGCAATTTCGTGGAAGGCGCCGCTAACACCCTGAATAGCGACTTTTATTTTTGTTGAATCCATAAGATAAAAAAAGTCCCGATTTGCCGGGACTTCTATTTTAAACGTTTAAATTAGGATAAGTCTCGGCTAGCAAAAATGCATCGAAAACAAGAAAAATCGGCTAATTAAACGGTCGTTGTTCATACTTTTTTTATTACATCAGTTTCTGATAAGCTTGCCACCATCGATCCGGAATATCATCTTCCAAAGCATAGTCATAATCAGATTGCGAGCAAGGTACTAAATAATGTCTTTCGTATTTGGCTTTGATGGTAGCTGCGCAATCTACTTCCATCCACCATCGATCGCTTTTTTTGCTTTTGAAAAATACCAATTCATCTTCCCGGCTGCTCAATTTGACCATGAATTTGGTGTATTCTTTGCTTGTTTTATCAACAGGAAAATCGTTCAGGCGTGAGTAGAATCCGTCTATAAAATACCAAATCATTTGCGCAATCAGGTGTGCGGTTTGTCCGTTTACATCTAAATTGGCATTGTATTCATAAAAGCCAATCGAGCTCAATTTATCACTTAAACCTGCATATCGTGTAATCTGACAAAGCTCTTCGCCATAAAAACCGTTGGGCGTAGCATTTGCGTTTCCGGGTGCATCTGATTGTCGGATCGAAGAAATATCGATACTAAGCATATCGGCATTGCGAACCATGGGTTCTACTTCATTCATTTTTGCTCGTACATTTCCCAAGCGGTAGGTATCGAAGAATAAATTCTTCATCAACTTAACAGCACTAGGATTTACAAAATAAGTTTGGTATCCCAGATTGGTATAATTGAATAAATAATTGGGTTGATGCAAAATTATTTTGGATAAATACGATTTCGAATTTAGATCATTTTCGTTTTCGCCCAAATCAAACTGATTATCTACAGCAACAATATTAATAATCTGACCAAGATTCTCGTATGCTTGATAGTTGGCAAAAGTTAAATCCTGACTTCCTCCTATAATGATTGGAACGATATTGTTTTCGAGTAAATCTGCAACAACAGTGCTCAATGCATAATACGTATCATTGGCAGAATGACCAATTTTGATGTTTCCCAAATCAACAAGATCAATGGAATAATTGCCAACAAAAAGAGTATAGAAATAGTTTCTTATTTTATCCATTCCTTTTCCACAACCTGCATTGTTGATAGCGTTTCGTTCTTCGCCAACGCCAATTAGGGCTAGTTTAGCATTTGTTAAGTCGGGGAATATTCCGTTCTCGTCGTAGCGTTGAATGATGTTTCCAAAGCGTTTCGTTGCTTCGAATTGGCGAAAAAAG
>JAFGAK010000263.1 GCA_016933745.1 Bacteroidales bacterium | reverse complement strand
TCGCTAATTTTTTGACTATTCTCAATTAAATCTCCTTTGGTGTGGATGTAAAAAAGATTTTTCGTACTAACTGGTCCTCCCAAAAAAACATTGCCGTTGTAGTAAGGAAAATCTTTCACGATTTCGTTGAACTTTAAATTAACAGGTTTGTTGAGAATAAGGCCAAAGGATCCTTCTTCATTATGATCTGCCAATAAAACTACAGAGCGCTCAAAGTAGAAATCTTTTAGACTCGGTTCTGAAATTAAAATTGAACCAACTGAAGGCTGAATTTGTGTTGCTTTCATAATTATACCCTTCCCTCTTTTTGATTTTAAAAATCCAACTATCTTTATCCAAAAATTATACCAAGCAAAATAAAACTGTCAATGCGGCAAATTGATTTTAATAAATACCGAACTATTTTTCCTCGTTTCATCTACAAAGATTATAAATATTACTTTACCAATCAGCATCTTTATATAGAATTTGAATTCGAATTAGAAGCGAGCAACAAAGTTGATTCGGTCCTCTTTAATCCCTCCTTAAATCTTTCTATACCAGAAAATTTATATTCCCAGAGTTTGATCGCTCCGGAATTGGATGCCTATGTTTTTAATATGGGAATGGTGGAGCTAATCAGCTACTGGAAAGCGGCTTGTCCGAAGGAACTTCTTGTTCAAGCAAATGCTTTGGATGAAAAGCAAATTCAGTTTTGGAAAAATATTTATTGGAATGGCTTGGGCGAATTTTTCTACCTGAATGGTATTCAAACCAACGAAAACGATTTTATGAAGCTTCGTTCGATTTCCGATAAAACATGGAAACTAGATACTTCTATTAAATCCACTAAGATTATGGTTCCGATTGGAGGTGGTAAAGATTCTGCTGTGAGTATCGAACTTTTAAAAGAAAGTGGAGTCGGTTTGATTCCTTTTATTATAAATCCAAGAAAAGCAAGTTTAGACACTGTAAAACAAGCCGATGTTGCAGGGAATCAAGTATTGGCTTATCGCAAAATAGATCCAAAACTTATCGAATTAAATAAAAAAGGGTATTTGAACGGACATACGCCCTTTTCGGCAATGTTGGCATTTACTAGTTTACTTCAAGCTCGCTTATTGAATGCAAAATACATTGCTTTGTCAAATGAATCTTCGGCAAACGAATCTTCTATTCTTGACAGTCATGTAAATCACCAATATTCTAAAACTTATGAGTTTGAAAGCGACTTCAGACAGTATTACAAATCTTACATCGATTCAGAATTGGAGTATTTTAGTTTTCTCCGCCCTTTGAGCGAACTACAAATTGCATGTTTTTTTTCCAAATTCGAAGCACATCACTTTAGTTTTCGGAGCTGTAATGTTGGAAGCAAAATGGATACCTGGTGTTGCAACTGTCCGAAATGTTTATTTACGTACACCATACTTTCTCCATTTATCAAGGAAGAAAAACTCATTCAAATGTTGGGCGAAAACTTATTAAACAAACCATCTCTTCAAAAATCGATGACTGAACTGCAGGGTTTATCAACTACCAAGCCTTTTGAATGCATTGGAACGGTAAGTGAAGTAAATTTAGCCTTGCAAAAAGCCATTGAAAATAACTATTCGGTTTCAATAGCTCAGTTAAAAGCGCTGGATTCAAAGACTAATAATGATTTTCAGGCTGCACTTAATGACTGGAATAACGAACATTTTTTACCCGAATTCTTAGAACAATTACTCAAACTAAAACTTGCCCAATGTTGAATACTCTCATCCAATTGATTGGTAAAAATCGTATTGTTTTATTAGGGTTCGGAATGGAAGGCCAATCCTCCTTTCGCTTTTTCAATAAGTACTTTCAATCCAATGAAATTTGTATTGCCGATCGAAATGAAGAAATTAAAGATTTAGCTATTCTAAAAGATTTTAAAGGAACAATTGCCAGTGGCGATAACTACCTGGAAATTCTACTAGAAAATGACTTTATTGTAAAATCGCCCGGAATAAAGCTCCCCGAAGATAAAGTGATCTCGAGCTTAAACCTGTTTTCACAAACCGATTTATTCTTTCAGAATTTTCGAAATCAGATTATTGGAATTACCGGTACAAAAGGGAAAAGCACTAGTGCTACGCTGATGCATAAAATTCTTCAAGATCAAGGTAAAAAAACCATTTTATTGGGCAATATTGGGAAACCTGCTATTGATTATTGGGACGAAATTGATGAAGAAACATTGATTGTTTATGAGCTTTCGGCACATCAATTGGAATTTACAAAATTCAGTCCGAAATATGCTCTATTACTCAATCTTTTTCCAGAGCATTTGGATTATTTTCAAAAGAAAGAAAACTATTTTAACGCCAAACTAAACATTGCTAAATGGCAAAAAGCAGATGATTTTTTCTTTTGTTCCATCCTAGAAGAAAGCGCGACTACGAATTTGCATCTTCCTAAAACCAACAATTCAACTTTTGCTTTAAAAGCAGATTGTTTGAACAATGCAACAACAAAAGAATGTATCCTTCATCTTAATGATTTACGCTATTTAAGAGGAATCCATCAATTAAGCAACTGTATTCCATTGCTCGATTTGTCGCTCGTTTTAGACCTGAATTTGGATAAAACTTTGGAAACAATAAAAAACTTCTCACCGCTTCCTCATCGTTTGGAATTTATTTCAAAAATTAATCAGCTCTCCTTTTTCAACGATTCAATTTCAACCATTCCGGAAGCAACCATCGAAGCACTTAAAGCGCTAGAAAAGGTGCAATTTCTTATTTTAGGTGGATTAGATCGAACTTTGGATTATCAGAAATTATATCAATTTATCGCTAACTATCCTTTACAAAAAGTCTTTTTCATCGGGCCAGCCGGCAAACGAATGAACCAAGAACTTGGAAATAACACTCACTTTGAAAAAATTCAAAGAGAGAAATTAAGCGACTTAGAACCAATCCTTATCGATTTAATAAGTAATAACAAACAGGAAGCTATTTGCTTACTATCTCCTGCTGCTGCAAGCTACGATGAATTCAAAAATTTTGAATACCGCGGACAATTCTTTCGAGCGATAGTCGAGAAATTTTTCTAATTTTAGCTTGTTGTTCTATTCTGAATTTACTGAAATAAAAAATGCAGAAAGATTGCATTTGTATGGATGGTAAAACATAAGTTCAAGCATTTACTTTAAATGCTATTATTCTGATTAACAAGTTATTTCGATTATGGAAACATTTATTCTTTACCTACTTTTATTACTAATGTTCGTTATTGTTTTTCTACTTCTAAGAAAAGGGAATCAAGACAATAGCAATCAGCTACCGGAAGAATTTAAGCGGAATCTGCGCGAAGAGCTTAGCGAAACTCGCAAGGAAATTCGAGCGTTAAATACTGAAAACCGAAAAGAAATTAATGATCTTTTCAAAAGTCTTCAAGACAGCTTATTAAACCGACTTTTCGAATCAATTAATATGCAAAAAACTGAATTTGAAATGTTTTCAAAATCCTTGAGTGATTTCACCGAAAAAATGCAACAGCATTTCAATCATTTTAAAGAAACTCAAAGTGCCGATTCAAAAGAAAACAGGACCGAATTAACAAACAGTTTAACACGTTTCGAAGAAAAAATCAGCAAAACGCTCCTCTCCTTCTCCGAAGAAATGAAAACTCAATTTACCAGCTTTAATCAGCAATCAAAAGAGAGTCTGAAAGAAGTAAAAGAAGGCGTCGAAAAACAGTTGAACGATATTCGTATTGACAACAATACACAACTTACTGAAATGCGCCAAACGGTTGATGAGAAATTACAAACCACACTCGAAAAACGACTTGGCGAAAGTTTCAAACAAGTAAGCGATCGATTGGAGCAAGTACATAAAGGTCTTGGTGAAATGCAAAACTTGGCGACAGGTGTTGGCGACTTAAAGAAAGTACTTAGCAATGTTAAAACTCGTGGAATTATGGGCGAGTATCAATTGGGAAATATTTTGGAACAAATTTTAACCGTTGATCAATATTCTCAAAATGTGGCTACCAAAAAAGGCAGTCAAGCCAATGTTGAATACGCCATTAAACTTCCCGGAAAATCGAGCGATGAACAAGTTTGGCTTCCAATCGACTCCAAATTTCCTCTAGAATCGTATAACAGCTTAATTGATGCATACGAAATTGCGGATAAAACTGTCATCGAACTTTCGCAAAAAACCTTGTTAAAATCGATCGAAAGCTTTGCTAAAGACATCAGCAGCAAGTACATCGATCCTCCACACACAACTGATTTTGCCATTTTGTTTCTACCGGTTGAAGGCTTGTATGCCGAAGTACTCCGCCATCCCGGAATTTTTGAACGCCTGCAAAGAACCTATCATATTACGGTTACAGGACCGACCACTTTATCTGCTTTGCTAAGTAGTTTACAAATGGGATTTCGGACATTAGCCGTTCAGAAACGCAGTAGCGAAGTTTGGAAAGTGCTTGAAGAAGTTAAAACAGAATTTGGAAAATTCTCTGACACTTTAGAAAAAGCACATCGTCAAATTCATACGGCTGCCGGCACTCTCGACACACTTACCAATACAAGAGCGAGAGCAATGGAAAGAAAACTCAAAAATGTAGATAGCCTGGAAAGCATCGAT
>JAFGAK010000262.1 GCA_016933745.1 Bacteroidales bacterium | reverse complement strand
GTTTTATTAAAAAGATTGATTTTTTGGTAGAGAGCAACGGCAATAATTCCAGCCAAAGTTGAAAAAAAAGTCGAAAGTAGAATGGGCAAGAAAATATCGCTTGGGTTAGCAGCCCCTAATTGTGCTCTATAAACCATAATACTTATCGGGATGAGTGTTAAACCGGAGGTGTTCAAAACCAAAAACATAATCATCGCATTCGAAGCCGTATCTTTTTTAGGGTTTATTTCCTGAAGTTGTTCCATGGCTTTTAGACCCATGGGCGTGGCTGCATTATCAAGTCCCAGCATATTGGCTGCCAGATTCATCATAATGCTTCCGTTTACCGGATGGTTTTTAGGAATATCAGGAAAAAGTTTTTGAAAAAATGGCCCAACAGCTCGGGATAAAAGCTGAACAACGCCTCCTTTTTCGCCCACATTCATCAAACCAAGCCAAAGCGTCATGACACCTGTAAGTCCAAGAGAAAGTTCAAAACCCGTTTTGGCATTTTCAAAAGTGCTATTCATAAGTGCCGGAAACAATTCAGTATCACCAAAAAAGAGAAGTCGGATAAGGGCTATTACAAATGCGACAATGAAAAAGAAGATCCAAATATAATTTAAAACCATTGCTTTTTTTACAAAGATAAAGATTTACTTAAATACGATATCATGAGCATGAAAAACAGCATGAACAGCATCTTCGTAGTCGTTAAAAGTTTTGCATTTTTTTAGTTTTCGAAAAACTTTATTCGGATCATCGAAGATGTGAATCAAATACGACCAATATTCTTTGAGTGTGTTAAGTATGGCTAGGTTGTCGTTCTTATCTTTTCGGTATTCAAAATACAGATCATCTAAAAACATGCGAAGTTTTTCTGTGGGATTTTCCGGCAGTTGATAGCCTTTTATTTGTGATGGCAGAAAAGGATTATACAAAATACCACGACCGAGCATCCATCGATTTATGTTTGGCATTTGCGCTTGAATGGCAGCAAAATCTTTTGGTGTAAATACATCGCCATTGTAAGCAATTGGATGAAGTAGTTGTTTGCTAATTTCAGAAAATGAATCCCAATCTGTCTGTCCTCCATACAATTGTTTTCCGGTTCGGGCATGAATCGTTATTTCGTGAATTGGGTAGTTATTGAACACAGGAATTAGAGTCGTTAATTCTTCTTTCGTTTGGTAACCTAGTCGGCATTTTACCGAAAAAGGAAGGTTAATTTTTTGAAAAACGATGTCTAAAATTTCATTGATCTTATCAGGATAAAGGAGCAATCCGGAACCTCGTTGCTTATTGGCTACTTGCGGATACGGACAACCCAAGTTCCAATTCAACTCTTTAAAACCCAAATCTTCGCAATGTTTGGCAAACCAAATAATTTCTTGCGCATCCTTGCTTAGTATTTGAGGAATCACTTCAATTCCATTTTCGAATTGATTTTTTAAAGCATCGAGTTTTTTTGCAGGAAGTTTGGTTCCTACAGCAATCCCTGAAAAATAAGGTGTATAAAGTTTATCCACTCCACCAAAATGCTTCGCATAAACCCGTCGGAAAGTAGGCGTTGTAATGCTTTGGAAAGGCGCAAAATAAATAGGAGATGGAATGCTCATCAAAATAGTTTAATTAGCCGCAATGGAAAAAGCGATCAACCATTCGAAGAATTTTTTCTTCGTCGTTGCCAATTTCTTCCCGAAGATTTTGATCCTGGTAAGCTTTCAGTTTAGCTATTAATCCATCGAGCATTCGTTCTTCAAAAACATGGTATTTTAAATAGATTGCTTTTTGCTGTTCAAGAGCTAAGGCAGAATCGAAGCAGGAAACCGGAAGTTTCTTCAGACTATCAGCTTTGGCTTGATTGGCGGCTTCAAAAATATTCACATCAACATAGGTTTTATCGGCGTAAGCCAAAGAATCTTTCATTTCAAAACCATGACGCGCTGCTACAGTCAATCCTGCTAACAATAAATAAATATCGGCGGAGCCATCCGGACAACGAAATTCGACCGTTTGTTTACTGCTAAAATCTTGCGTGTTATCTTCTTCGATTGGATTTGCATGTTTTAGCATATCCTTTTGCCCTGACCAACCCAAGGGAACGCGAACCAAAACCGATCGGTTGCGATCGCCCCAACATATATTGGTTGGTGCTTCTTGGTGTGGAACTAAACGAAAATACGAAGTTGGATTGGTATTTCCGAATGCGGTTAAAGAAGGTGCTAAATCGAGGTAACCTGAAATGGCTTTTTTGGCTGAATCGCTGATTTTACCATTTTTAATCATTTGATTTACACCGTCTTTCATTAAACGAGTGTGGATATGCAAACCACTTCCGGCTTTTCCTACCGTAATTTTTGGCGCAAAAGTAACCGTTACGCCGTATTGATGTGCTAAAGAACGAAGAATCCATTTTCCTATTATCAATTGATCAGCAGCATCTTCTAGATTACAAGGTTTAAATTCGATTTCGTTTTGTTCGTATTCCAGATTTCCTACTGTGAAATTTCCAACTTCGGAATGACCGTATTTAATGTTTCCGCCAACGCTTGTAATGGCGTGCATTGCTTCTCGACGTAAGTGTTCCCATTTAGTAAACGGAGTTGATTCGTGGTATCCGCGTTGATCGTTGGTAACAAAATAAGGTTCTTTCTCGCTGATCACGTAATATTCTAATTCGCCCATCACCTCGAAATCAAAACCTGTTTTTTCTTTGAGTTGTTGATGTGCTTTTTGTAAAATGTATTCCGGAGAACCTTCGTAAGGATTTCCGTTTTTATCGTAAAAAGAACATAAAATATCGAGTGTTGGCAGATCTGAAAAAGGATTCAAGAATGCTGTTCGGAAACGAGGAACTACATATAAATCGCTGTTTCCGGCTTCGATGTAAGGAAAAAGGCTACTTCCGTCAACACGCTCGCCGGAAGAAAGCACCTCGATAAGTTGTTCTTTATCGCTGATTACAAAGTTGAGTGTTTTTAAACGCCCGTCGCCGCCAACATATCTAAAATTTAGCATTTCGATATGTTGTTCTTCGATGTAGCGAATCAAATCATTGCGTGTAAAATCTTTAGGCGCCTTTTTTAAAAAACGGACTAATGGGTTTAAGCTTAGCGAAAAAGGGTTAGTCATTGTGTTGTTCTATTCGTTATTTTGTTCACAAAAGTCTGAAATTTCTTTGCATATTTCGTTAAAAAGGGAAAATAATTCGGCAATTTCCTTTTAGTGCGAAATCAGTTCATCCCTGCAATCCGGCTTGTATTCTGCTTGCAGTGTGATGTGTTGAATGGAAAAATGATTTTTTAATGCACTTTCGATTGAAGAACAAATGGAATTGGATTCTGCCAAAGTGAAGTTTTTGGCAAAAGAAAGATGAGCTTCGAGATGGGTTTGCGTGTCGTTTAAAGCCCAAACATGAAGATGATGCAGGTTTTTTATTTCCGGAAATTGCAAAACAAGCGCTTTAATCATCTCTAAATCAACCTCGGCAGGAGTGAAAAGCATGAGTATTTTCAGCGCATCACTTAGCACTTTCCAGCTATTGAATATCAGATAAATAGCGATAATAATGGTTAATAAAGGATCTACCCAATACCAGTTCCAAAAGTAGATAACCAAACCGCCAATGACCACCGCAACCGAAGTCATCATGTCGGTAAATAAATGCAAATATGCGGAGTGAATATTCAAACTGTTTTTCGCATCCTTTGAAAGCAAAAGAACGCTTATTCCATTGATTAGGATACTCAATAATCCCAATAGAATGATCCAACCTGCCTGAACTGTTTCGTTTCCTGAAAATCGCTCAATTGCTTCTTTGAATAAAAAGAAAGCAATGATTAATAAACTAGAAGCATTGATAAATGCGGCAACAATTTCCGCACGTTGATATCCAAAAGTACGTTTTGCTGTCGCTGGTTTGTGGGTCAGTTTGTGTGCAAACCAACTAATGAGTAAGGATAAGACATCTGAAAAATTATGCAAGGCATCGGTAAGTAAACTTAAACTGTTGGCTAAAAAACCGCCAATTAGCTGAGCAACAGTTATGAAGATATTGAGTAAAACCGACCAAAACAGTTTTTTACCTTGTAAGGAATGCGCAGGGGAGTGTTGATGCGGATGATGATTTGCCATGCTTCAAAATTAAATATTTTATCATTTGATACTTGACACAACTACTACGAATAAAAATTAAGCTTTTATTGGGTAGTTTTTTGTTACCTTTACCTGTTTTTATCGTCAACCATAAAACCAATTTTTATGATTTATTTAAAGCTTCTAAGAGAAAGTCTAATATTCGCCTTCAACGAGTTGGTAGTCAATAAGGTCCGAACTTTTTTATCGCTTTTAGGAATAACCATTGGTATTTTCTCTGTAATCTCAGTATTTACCATTTTCGATTCCATGGAGATTTATCTTCGCGATAGCATTAACTCTTTAGGAAGCAATGTGTTATTTGTACAAAAATGGCCTTGGGCAGATGGTAATATCGAATGGTGGAAAATCATGAACCGCGAAGAACCTTCGCTTGATGATTTAAAAGTAATTGAGCAGCGGAGCGAATTAGCCGAAGCGATTTCTTTTATGACCGGAACCAACAAAACGCTTAAGAACGGAAATAATATCATGGAAAACATCAGCGTACAAGGTGTTTCGTATGATTATCCTAAAATAATGAGTTTGGAAATCCAAAGCGGGCGGTTTTTTACGGAATTGGAAGCCAACAACGGAAGAGGCGTGGCAATTATTGGAGCTACCGTTGCGGAAAATTTATTTCCGGGAACGGATCCAATAGGAAAGAATATTAAAATTGGTGGATATAAAACCTACGTGATTGGTGTAATTAAAAAGAAAGGCGACGATGCTTTTGGAAATTCGCCCGACGAAACTTTGCTTGTTCCGGTAAATTACATTCGTAATTTTATCAATTTGCGTCGATCAGGCGGAAGCACGATTGCTGTATTAGCAAAACCGAATGTGTCGAATGAGCAGCTGAAAGATGAATTAACCGGCATTCTTCGCTCGCATCATCGTATAAAACCCGGAAAAGAAAACGATTTTGCAATTAACGAAACCAGTGTGATCAGCAAAGTATTTGATGGCTTATTTGGTATTATTGCTATCGTTGGTTGGGTAATTGGTGGATTTTCTTTGTTAGTTGGTGGATTTGGAATAGCCAATATCATGTTTGTATCGGTTAAAGAAAGAATCAATATCATTGGAATTCAAAAATCGTTGGGAGCAAAAAACTATTTTATTCTGTTCCAATTTTTGTTCGAAGCAATTGTTTTGGCAATGATTGGAGGAATTTTAGGTTTACTCTTTGTATTGCTTCTTGTGTTGGGCGTAAATGCTTTGTTCGATTTTGGTATGGTGTTAACTTTGGGAAATATTCTTTTGGGGATCTCTGTTTCTTCCATCATTGGCTTAGTGAGTGGATTTATTCCTGCATTTCAAGCTTCAAAACTCGATCCTGTTGTTGCAATGCGCTCATTGAGCTAACGCTGATTTACTCTTTTTTTGGAAAAATACTCCCGCTATTTTCGTAATTTGGTCGCCTAAAATTAATAGGAATACAAATGTCTGACGATAAGAAAATAATTTTCTCGATGGTGGGCGTATCTAAGCAATACGCTCCTAGCAAGCAAGTTTTAAAGAACATCTATCTCTCGTTTTATTACGGAGCAAAAATCGGAATCATCGGATTGAATGGATCCGGAAAATCATCGCTTTTAAAAATTATTGCCGGAAAAGAAAAACCAACGCAAGGAGAGGTTGTTTTTTCGCCTGGTTATCGGGTTGGTATGCTTGAGCAAGAACCCTATTTGGATCCTGAAAAGACGGTAAAAGAAATTGTAGAAGAAGGCGTTGCCGAAACCGTTGCTTTGCTCCAAGAATACGAAGAAGTGAATAATCGCTTTGCGGAACCTTTATCAGATGACGAAATGACGAAGTTAATTGATCGTCAAGGAGAGCTGACAGAATTGCTCGATCATCATGATGCTTGGGAATTAGATAGTAAGTTGGAAAGAGCAATGGATGCTTTGCGTTGTCCGCCTTCGGAAAGTAGTGTGCGTAATTTAAGTGGAGGCGAAAAAAGGCGTGTTGCTTTGTGTCGATTATTACTTTCAGAGCCTGAAATTTTACTTCTAGATGAACCAACAAACCATTTGGATGCAGAGTCTATTCAGTGGTTAGAAATGCATTTGCAACAGTACAAAGGAACCGTAATTGCAGTTACACACGATCGATATTTCTTAGACAATGCTGCGGGTTGGATATTAGAATTGGATCGGGGAGAAGGAATTCCATGGAAAGGAAATTATTCTTCTTGGTTGGATCAAAAAACTACTCGTTTATCGATGGAAGAAAAAACCGCAAGCAAGAGACGCAAAACATTGGAACGCGAACTGGAATGGGTTCAAATGGCTCCCAAAGCACGACATGCAAAATCCAAAGCTCGTTTGAAAGCCTACGATAATTTGTTGAATCAAGATGAAAAACAACAAGAAGAAAAGCTGGAAATATACATTCCTAACGGACCTCGTTT
>JAFGAK010000261.1 GCA_016933745.1 Bacteroidales bacterium | reverse complement strand
GTGATTTTCGATGCAAAATACGGAGAATGGCTTGGTTGCCATATGATTGGAGATAATGTGACCGAAATGATTGCCGAAGCTGTAGTTGCTCGTAAACTTGAAACTACCGGACGCGAAATCATCGAAGCGGTGCATCCTCACCCAACCATGTCAGAAGCTATTATGGAAGCGGTTGCGGCTGCTTACGGCGAAGTCATTCATATTTAAAACAATCCAAAAATTTAAACGCCGACAATCAAAACATTGTCGGCGTTTTTTTTCTAAATCCGATGTGCTACGATATCAAAGTTTTACATGAAACAGCGCTCAAAAGAGCACGACGTAAAAACGATCCAGAATTGATGCAAGCAATTGAAAAAGAACTCGAAAGCTACAAACAATTCGAGTATCATCATGTATCAGGATTTGCTCATCCAAGAATTCCAATCTATACAAACTTTCATCCGAATCATCCGAAACCTCTCTCTTGGGGATTAATCCCCGATTGGATAAAAGACGAAAGTAGCGCAAAAAAAATCCAAAACAGTACCATCAACGCACGCTACGAAACGCTTTACGAAAAGCCTGCTTTTAGGAATGCTGCCAAGCACAAACGTTGTTTAATCTTTGTTGATGGATTTTACGAAACCCATTATGTAAATAGTAAAGGATATCCGCATTATATTCATTCGAAAGATAAAAAAGAGCTCTGCCTGGCAGGAATCTGGGAAGATTGGACAAACAAGGAAACAGGAGAACTTTATTCAGGTTTCAGTATTGTAACGCGATCAGGAATCGGATTAATGAAAAAACTTCACAACAATCCAAAGATAGTAGAACCCAGAATGCCGTTGATATTGGATAACGAAGCACAAGAAAAATGGCTTAGTCCTGATTTTACGAAAAAGGATTTGCAAGATTTGCTATCACGAAAAGAAGAAATTCCCCTTCAATCGCACACGGTAAAACGATTACGCGGTAAAGAATATCTAGGTAATATTCCGGAAGTGAGTGCAGAATACGTTTACAACGAACTGAGCAACATCATCCGGCTTGATTTTTAATTCATTTATTCGCGCAAAGCGATAAGAATATTTGAATAAATTGTGCCATACTAAAAAAAAGAAGTATCTTTGTGAATCTATTAACAATAGAAATAATTTCGAATAAACTATGAAATTCACACCTGAAAACTACCGAATTTCTGACCAAAGTATGCAGAAATTTATCGACGCTGAAGAAATCGAAGAAATACTAAATACCACTATTTCAACTCCGGATAAAGTGGAACACGTAATTCAAAAGTCCTTAAACAAAAACAGGTTAACACTTCAAGAAACGGCCATTCTAATCAAAGCAGAAGATTCATTATCCATCGAAAAAATTAAAGCCGGCGCTCGTAAGTTAAAGGAAACCATTTACGGAAACCGAATTGTTCTTTTTGCGCCACTCTATGTTGGGAATAAATGCATCAACAATTGCAAATATTGCGGTTTTCGGGCCACAAACAAAGAGGCGATTCGGAAAACTTTAAGCGATCAAGAGTTG
>JAFGAK010000260.1 GCA_016933745.1 Bacteroidales bacterium | reverse complement strand
GCCAAATCAAAAGGTCCGTATTTTTCTCCTACTTTTTCAAATACATCAAAATAACCGGAATCGCCACTAAAAAACACATTGCCATTGTTTGTTAAAATCGACCACGATCCCCATAAAGTTTGATTTCTATTGCTAAGACCACGACCCGAAAAGTGTCGTGTTGGCGTAAATGCGAAACCAATATGATCGTCATAAACTGTTTCGTTCCACCAATCCAGTTCCACGATTTTTTCAGAATTAACTCCCCAACGCTCCAGATGCACACGAACGCCCAAAGGAACATAAAAGTGTTTTACTCGATCTTTCAAAGCACGAATAGTTTCGTATTCCAAATGATCATAATAATCGTGAGAGATTAAAACTATGTCCACAGGAGGCAAGTCTTCCACTTTGTGAACATTTGTGTAGGGAAATCTTTGTGGTCCCATCAACGAAAACAAAGAAGCTCGCTCACCAAAAACAGGATCAATTAAAAGGGTAGTATTACTTATTCGGAGCAAAACCGACGAATGTCCGAACCAAGCAAAAGAAATCGATTGATTCCCTATTTCAGAAAATCGCACTTGATCAAAGCTTTTTGTTTTCAGTGCTTGCTTGGGTACTTTATTTCCTTTATTGCTAAAAAATTTACGCATTGTCGAAAACGAAGGCGCCACCATGGGCGTTGGCACGAGATTTAAAAATTGCTTCTCTTTAAAATTCGCTGATTCTTGGAGGAATTGAAGTCTACTTCCTTCATTTCGGCCTCCCAATTTTTGATCTACCGAAAAATAGACGAATACAACAGTAATAATCAAAGCAAGCCCAATAACAAGTAACATAGATCGTTTTTTCATAAGTTTAAGAGGGCACAAAGCTACCAAAATAAGAATTTCGACCATGGTTCTATCATTCAAGACGTATTATTTTTATATTTGTTTAACAAAAGAGCTACATGAAAAACCAAATTCTAATTCTTTTAGTGATGTTTCTATCATATAATAGCCTAGCTCAAGAAATTGAACGATCCAAATCCAACTTGCCAACCATTAGCGAGGTAACCGCAATAATGGAATACGCAACCGGATGGGTGCTTCAGGATAATGGAAGATGGTTGGACGAACCCAATAAGATTTTGCTCTACGATTCGGAACAAAACAGATATGCTGATCCATTGCAAAAGCTTGGTCGTCAAAACTTTAAACAGCTTGAACTAAGAGAAGTATTGATTGGAGATGAACAATACATTGTTTTGGTGATCAAATACACGGGAGGCTCATTTGAATTTCCGGCACTCAGAGAAAATTTTCATAAAACTAATAATGCTAGATATGTTGTTTTTCATGCGATAAAACTGCAAGAAATTCTATCCGCAATCAATCAATTTAACGAGCCTGTTGCTATCAATTTAGATGTTTTTTGTTCCGATAATATCATCGATTTTGATAATAAACAACTCCCTACTCAAATTGCGTTTAACATTCTTCGTGTTGCCAAAATGGAAGAGCCATCGAAGTTCACCATGATTTTTGCAATTATGCCCGTTATTGTAAATGGTGAAAAATTATTTAGATTCCAGTATGTAAACCTTTTCAACCAAGAGAGTATTTACCAAAAATATCTATTGCCAGCCAATAAGAGCAAGCATTTTGAGCGCAGCTACTTTGAAGTTCCTTTTCAGGATTTTATTGATTTCTTTGGTTCCGTAACTGTAAAAAGTCCCAATTTCAATTTACAAGAGCCAAGTAGTTTTAGCGACTATTTTAAACGAGGACTTTTGCGTTTTGAAAGAGCCAATTATATTGGTGCTTTGACCGATTTCAGAGCAGCTCTCAAGCAAAATCCCGATACAGATTCCTGGCTTTTGTACGCTTATCTTGGTAGTACGCAACATCAATTGGAAAATTACAATGGCGCCATTCGGTCCTTCGAAAAAGCGATTCTATTAGAACCGAGCGATGAGACGGAACATCAAGCTTGGATTAAAAATTATTACAATCGAGGTCTTACCAACCTGATGTTGGGAAATAAACAAGAGGCATGCAATGATTTTAAGCAAGCCAAAGATTTGGGACTAACGGATGAAACTGCATTAAAGTTGATCAAAAAGCAATGCAAAGGGAAATTTAAAATGGATTAACTTCTTCCAAAAACCCTTATTTCTAGCCAGTTTAATTAACATCGTTTTGTTTAAACATCTTTCAATCATTTGATCAAAAGCACGCGAATTCAATTATTTTTGATTAGTTGGGATACTAGTATGCCAACGCAAAGATAATTTGATAGAATGCAAAGAGCTTTTCGCTTTCTTTTCGTCACAATTACAGCTATTTATCTTAGCTTAGGACATCTCTTTGCCCAATCTCAAACAACAAACAATCATACAAACTTCCCATGGTTTGGTGGTGTTCAAGGTGGTGCATCTCTCTTTTGGGGAGATCTAAAAATGAATACATTTTGGCCTTCTCT
>JAFGAK010000259.1 GCA_016933745.1 Bacteroidales bacterium | reverse complement strand
TTCTTGAAATAACTTAACAACGGCGTCCGGCTTTAAATTTTCGAAAATAGTGAGTTTTGCATTGGTCGCTTTTTTAAGATTTCGAACCAAATTGGAGGAATATTTTTGCTTTAGATTAGTATATTCCGAGATCAAATCCATCTCGATATTTTTCCGCTTTAAAGAAGGAATAACTGTTGAGAAAAAACGGTTATGCTGATTCAAATTCAGACTTACATAATTATATTCTTTTGGTATTTGATCTAGAAAGCTTTCCAAAAAAGTAGACGAAAGAGGTTTTTTAGAAAATAAGCCGAGTTGCTGCGTAAATACAGGCTGATAAATGTATTTTATTCCGAATTTTGTACGGAAAGGCAAGGGAAAAACAGCTTGATAGTCGTCTAAAATCAATGCATCCCAAGCGTCGGCAACCAAATCGAGGTACCAGGAATACGCATAAATCCTTCCATTTACGCTAGCGGAAATACAATCATCCCATTTTCGTTTATTAATATCGCTATGTAAAAAATAAGTGATCACCTTGCATGCATCTTGCTAAGTAAATAGGTATACACTTCGCGCCAGCCTTTCCATTTGTCTTGGTCACTTAGCGATTCGTTATGCCAAAGACTGATGAAGGTTCCGTTTACGGCTTTCACTTCGTAGATAAGCGATTGAATGATTGCTTTCGCCTCTTCTATTCCAACGTCTTTGTAATCGCGCAAAGTTCCGTCCATTACAGCAAACGGGAAAATTTTCAGTTTCGTTTCGGTTTCGTAATCTAGATCATAAAAATAAAAAGGGGTGCAAATACCTGCTCTAAATCCGGGTTCTGCGGCATAACCCATCGTATAATCTTCCATTAAATCCACAGCCACAATATTTCGATAGGTTTCTGGTAGATGAAGTTTTAGATAATGCTGGCGACTTCGAGTTATTTCTACCTTCACAACATCCTCCAGAGCACTACTTTCGGTTTTTACAAGATCCGTATTTGTGTTGGATTCGTAGGATAAATGAATGCCGATTTTAGCTCTATCTGCAAGCGTTTTTATTAATCTTTTAAATGTGTTGTTCGATGGTGAAATTCCTTTATCGAGTGGACCTTGTTGTGCAAATAAGATGAAATAAATAGGTTTTAATTTATATTTCTTTTGCAAAGCATATTGATAATCAAACGTATCAAATGGATCTCGTTCTTTTCCAAGTAAAACACGAATACGTTGTGCAATGAGACTGATATTAAAATTCCAGATATTCCGCAGCATTCCACCCACATTTCGAGTAATTCCTTTTTGATAATAAGACCAAGCTTGGTCTACATCGTAGGTTGGAATATAGGTAAACTTCTGAAAATTGCTTTCAAATTCGGGATAAACATGCTTAATCTGCTTAACTATTTCTTTGGCCCAAATATTGATCACCGGTTTATGCAGAAAACCATGTTTATAAGCATAACTTTCATGAGCCGTATAGCGTCCGTGTAAATCTTTGCGATACGGCATATATTCTTCGTATCGACTGACAAAATAAAATGCTGCAGCGAAAACGTCGAAAGGGAAAACCGTATTTTTCTGATACACCGGAAAAGGAAGTTGCATGTTTTTATACTCCACCGTATTTAACTCCTGCGAAGCCAATCCGTTTTCGAACAATAATTTGGCCGAACCAAAGAATAAAGAATGATTTTCTGATTGAAGTCCATATACAATTTTCGGCCCTTGATGTGCGTCAAAAACAGCTTTATCCGTAGAAACTATATAGGGAACACGAATAACATCTTGAAAAAATAATTTGAAGATATAATTAACGCGTTTGGTAATACGATTCGTATAAATTAAAAGCATAACAAACAATTTCTATTCAAAAATAGCCTAAGCCAATGAGACTACAAAGTAGTTTGTCGAATTATTGTTTAAACTCAATAGGTTGAGATGGTATTCGTGCATGAATCATCCACCTAGTATTCAACTTCCTGAAATTTTAAGATTGCAAGAATTGTATTAGAGTTCTACCACAGTAATTCCATGTCCACCACGTTCGATATGCTCATCATAATACCTGGCTACATACTGATTTCCTTGTAAATAATCACGAATAACTTGTCGCAATACGCCAGTTCCTTTTCCATGCAAAATATGTACTTGATGTGCTCCTAATAAAATTGCATCATCTATAAACCGACTGATTTGAATGAGCGCCTCATCAACACGTTGTCCTCGAACATCAATATTCGCTGTAAATTGAGTTGCTTTTTCATTCAGCTCATTTGCCACATTGCTTGTGGACTTTTGAAGTGTTTTGCGTTGTTTACGTTCAATCGCTTTGCTCACTTTTTCCAGTTGCACCAATTCAATAAAAAGCTGCATCGAATTAAAATCAACCTTGGCTTTATTTCCTTTTATCAAAGTAATAGTACCAACTGTATTTTGTCCGGCAACAACAACAAAATCGCCCGTTTTCAGTGCTTGTTTAACGGATTTTTTTTGTTCTGTATTTTCAGTACTAATTTGTTCTTGGACGGTATGATGTTTCGAATAATCTTTCTCTTCAGGAGTTACTTCGTCCAACTTTTCGATTTGGTTTTGAATTTGACTCCTCACTTTGGCTGTTTTTGCTTTCTCGGCTTTGCTCTCTTGAATTTCTTTGATCGTATTCTCAATCAGCTTATTCGATTGCTTTAAAATCGCTTTAGCTTCTTTGTTTGCTTGAAGCAAGATATTCTTTTTCTCCTTTTGCAAATCAGCATATAGCACTTGGTATTTTTCGAGTGTATTTGCCAAATGATCGTCCATCAAATTAAACTGCAATTGCTTCTTTTCAAATTCTTTTTTCTCTACTTCGAGCTGTTGCAGTTGCTCTTCGAAATCCAATTGTCGCCGATCAGCTTTTTCTTCGATGGTGCTTATCAGCGATTTTGGGAAACCGATTTTTTTAGCAATTTCAATTGTAAACGAACTTCCCGGTCGACCTACCACCAACTTATAGAGTGGTTGCATATTTTTAGTATCAAAAAGCATGGCTCCATTTATCATTCCGTTGGTTTTACTAGGTAGTAATTTCAAGTTTGCATAATGCGTAGTGATCACGCCAAAAGCTTTTTTTCGATTTAACTCCTCAAGGATTGTTTCTGCAATTGCGCCACCCAAAACGGGTTCTGTTCCACTACCAAATTCATCAATCAGAAAAATGGTTTCGCTATTCGAATTGTTAATGAAATGTTTCATATTCAACAGATGAGAGCTGTAGGTACTCAAATCGTTTTCGATAGATTGTTCATCGCCAATATCAATAAAGAACCGTTTAAAAATACCCGCAACTGAAGTTGATTTCATCGGAACCAGCAAGCCGTTCTGAATCATGTATTGCAATAAACCGATGGTTTTTAATGAAACTGATTTTCCGCCTGCATTTGGTCCGGAAATAAGTAAAATTCGCTGTTCGCTATTCAACTTAATATCCAATGGCTCAATTGTTTTATTTTGCTGTTTATGAGACAAATACAACAATGGATGTTTTGCTTCGTACCACTCTATTTGAGCTTGATCGCTCAAATCTGGTTTCACGGCAAGCAGTTGGATAGCCAAACGAGCTTTGGAAATTATAAAATCGACCAAACTCAAAAAATGATACGCTTCGTTTAAATCATCAATGGATGGACGCAAGAAATCAGCAAATTCGATCAAAATCCGAATAATCTCTCTTCGTTCTTCGCCTTCTAATTCTTTGATTTTATTATTGAGCAGAATCACTTGTTCTGGCTCAACAAAAACGGTTTGTCCGGTTGAAGATTCGCCATGCACAATTCCTTTAATCTGCCTTTTATATGCGGCTCCCATTGGAATTACCAATCGACCATCGCGCAAACTTGCTTCTACGTTTTCTCCAGCCCAACCTTCTTTTTTTGCTTTTCTTAGACTTTCCTGGATAGCTTTTTCGGTTTGTTTTTGAGCAGATCGAATTTCTAGTCTCAGTTGATTTAACTTTTCAGAAGCAGAATCTTTTACTTCACCTTTTTCATCCAAAATGACATCGATACGTTGAATAATAAATGGATCGATTGTTTTATCGCCTGCAAGCTTATACAGATTTGGGTAATTATTTTGACGAGAATGGAAGAATACAAGAATTTGTGAGATGCTTGTTAAAGAAGTTTTTAGATCAAAGAAACGATCCGTTTTAAGATACGAACCACTTTGTCGGATTGTATTTAAGTCAGGACGCAAGTCATAGAAATCCTGGGTTGGAAAGCCCAAATCGCCAAGCAAAATTCGTTGCATTTCTTCGGTTTGATTGAGCCAAAGCGAAATGGAAGAAAAAGAAGTACTGAACTTGAGTTTATTTACCCAAAAGGCACCCATTTCGCTGATGCAATGTTGATGAAGTAATTGCCTAATTCGGGAAAACCCAATTTTTTCTTCGAACTGTTCAGGATAAATCATGTAGCAAAGTTAGCGGAAATCTCTAAATTCAAGGTGCAGAATTTTCAATCGATTTTGAACCAGTTTTCATTGATAAGGAATAGTAGAATACTTCCAAGAATCATTCGCTGGGTTTTAGTATCATCAATAAGAGCAGATGCAATAAATCAGCTAGCTTCCAATGTCAAATCTGCTTCTAAACGAAGGTTATCAATAATGAAATTTTGACGATCCATCGTATTTTTGCCCATGTAAAACTCCAACAAATTACTAATTGCAGAATCTTTCCGAAGGATTACAGGTTCCAAACGCATATCCGAACCAATGAAATTTTTAAACTCTTCTGGAGAAATCTCTCCTAAACCTTTAAATCGTGTTATTTCCGGATTAGCGCCAACTTTTTGAAGAGCTACCTTTTTCTCTTCGGGCGTATAGCAATAATAGGTTTTCTTTTTATTTCGAACTCGAAAGAGAGGGGTTTGTAAAATATATAAATGACCTCTTTTGATTAGATCGGGATAAAACTGCAAAAAGAAAGTAAGCAATAACAAACGGATATGCATTCCATCCACATCCGCATCCGTGGCAATTACAATGTTGTTATACCGGAGATTATCTAAATCTTCATCAATATTTAAAGCCGACTGCAATAAGTTAAACTCTTCGTTTTGATAAACAATCTTCTTACTTAAACCATAGCT
>JAFGAK010000258.1 GCA_016933745.1 Bacteroidales bacterium | reverse complement strand
TAGGGCAAAAATTAGCTGCAATCCCCGAAATACAAATCAGTCAGAAAATCGAAACCAATGGAATTTGGGCAATTATTCCTAAAGCGCTTGCCGTTAAAATGCAAGATGCACAATTCTTTTATCCTTGGGAAGAAGCTAGGAATGAATATCGGATCATGACGGCTTTTGATACAAGCAAAGAGGAAATAGATCGTTTTATTGAAAAAATAACTCGATAATTTTCTTATGACCATTTCTGCTTTTATTAACGAACTAAAAGGACTGGCTTCCGAAGCTTTACGAAAAGAGTATATCCGCAATGGGTCGCCGGAAAGTGTTTTGGGTTTAAAATACACGTATCTTCAGCATTATAAAAAAGAGTTGGGAAAGAATCATGCAATGGCTTCTAAACTTTGGGAAACTCAAATTCCAGAAGTTCAAATTTTAGCTACCATGATCGTTGATCAAAATCAACTCACTTTTGAATTGATCGATCAATGGAATTCGGATATTAATTTTTACTTGCTGAGCGATGCTTTTATCGGAAATATTCTAACTCCCTTCAAAGGAAATTTGCAACTTGCTAATAAATGGATTCATCAAAAAGAAGAGTACAGTTTGAGACATGCTTATAGCATTGTTTTCATGCTGGCAAAAGAAAATGGCTTTATTCGGGATACCGTCTTTGAGGGTTATTTAAAAAAAATTGAAGAGGATATTCAATCGGCTCCAAACCGAGCAAAAGAAACCATGCTGTATTCAATTCTAAATATTGGTCGTAGAAATAAACCCATGAATACATTGGCAATTGAATTGATGGAGCGATTAGGCACGATTACCGTAGATCATGGAAGCACTGGAGGGATTACTCCCGATGTACTTCAAATTTTGAAAATTGTTCGAAAATCCGAAGGTTATATTTTCATCACTCCAGGCGATATGATCGAACCTCTCAATTTGTCTTAACCTTTTTGAAGAAATTTAAAATAAGATTTTAATGTTTCTGCTGATTCTACATTGGGAGTAAATATTTCGATCAGTTTGGCACGTTTACTTTTTTCAAAAAAAAGATTTAAGATTGCTTCCGTTTCGTCTAAATTGCTTGCTGAAAAATAGTCTAATCCGGCTTCTTCAGCCAAAGATTTTGCTTTTCGCGAATGTTTGGTTTCGAAAAAAGTCTCCAATTCCGGAAGCTCACTTGGTCCGTCGATAAATCTAAAAATATTGCCGCCGCTATTATTGATAACAATGATACGTAAATTTGGAGAAACATAGTGATTCCAAAGCGCATTACTATCATAAAAAAAGCTCAAATCTCCAGTAATGATAGTGGTAATTTCTTTTGCTGTGAATGCAGCTCCAACAGCTGTAGATATACTTCCATCAATTCCGCTTGTTCCTCGGTTCGAATCAACAACTAAACTTGTATCGATATCGAAAAGTTGAGAATAGCGCACCGGCGTGCTGTTTGCAAAATGCACATTCGAGGTTTTTGGCAATTGCTGAATGATCGTATTAACTATTTTCAAATCAGAAAAAGAAGTGTTTTTTAAGAATTGATCATGACGAGCATTTGCGATTACCTTTTGTTTCAACCATTGCACTTTAAAATTGGAAGGTTGAGCTTGAAGAAGAGGAGTTATCCGTTTTAGAAATTTTACCGCATCTTCAGGAATCGTTCTTGTTAAATGAAAATACGTATCCAAAACTTCATTGCTGAGGTCTATATGCCAATGATCATAAGCTTTCTTACTGCGCAAAAAGGCTTTTATTTTTTTCGAAACAATGGCGCTGTTGATGGTAATCAGTAAGTCAGGCAAAAAAAGATCTAAATCAGATGCTTCTATGGTGGCCAGCGTTTTATCAATGCTATTAATAAACCCCGAAGAAGCTACGTTTGACGTTGTTTCGCTCAAAATAATAATCGAAGGATCTTGGTTTAAAATTTCAAGCAATTCGTTGAGCTCGGCATTGGGCTTTTGCTGACCAATGAGTATCATGGTTTTTCTGCTTGAGCTCCAAGTTTCGGCTAGATTTTTATATTCGCCTTCTAATAAATTGGCTTGATTAATGGGTGAATTAATTGGAATTATAGTTGGAAATTCTTTCTCTTTCTGATTGTAAATGGGCTCCGAAAAGGGAATATTGATATGTGCCGGACCTTTACACGGAAATTGCGTGGCAACAATCGCTTCTAATGCGAGTTGCTGATATTCAAAAAGTTGTTCTTCTGTTTGAGTCTCTTCGGGCAACTGAATACTTTTCCGAATATAATTCGCATATACATTTTGTTGACGAATAGTTTGACCGTCACCGCGGTCGATCATGTTCTCTGGGCGATCTGCCGAAAGAACCAATAAAGGAATTTTCTGATAATAGGCTTCGGCCAATGCAGGTGCGTAATTAAGTAAAGCGCTTCCGGAGGTGCAACTCAAAACAACTGTTTCTCCTGTTTTTTGCGCCAATCCCAAAGCGAAAAAAGCGGCACTTCGCTCATCTACAATGCTATAGCAAGTAAATTCAGAATAGCGTGGAAAAGTTGCAATCAAAGGAGCATTTCTGCTTCCGGGCGAAAATACAATGTGCTTTACCTTCTTAGCAATAAGCAATAAACTTAAATGTTCAAGTCCTTTTTTGTCTGATATCATACTGCAAAGGTCGCTTTTTTTTGGAATTGATGAACAAATAAACCCGATCTATCTGCGGATTTTACGAAATCCAATTTCATAAATAGATGGATTTTACTTGAAAAAGCGCAAACGATTGAAATGTGTGTCGAAATAGGCGGATTTGGTCGAATAATCTTTCTTTTTATCGATTTATTTAAAAAGAATTTCGAACTTTGTGAGCAGAAAAAACAATTCTATGCCAAAGAAAGACATTCTGTTTGTTTTCCTGATTTTAGCATTATTTACGCCTTTCTTTATTTTCCCGA
Source organism: Bacteroidales bacterium (assembly GCA_016933745.1). Lineage (GTDB taxonomy): Bacteria > Bacteroidota > Bacteroidia > Bacteroidales > UBA12170 > UBA12170. Next base: position 19,509 of record JAFGAK010000258.1, on the reverse strand, counting down.
AAGTTTATTTGTGGTATGTTCACTTGAATGCAGAACATGGAATAATCATGTCGTTCTTTAAGTTTGCGATACTTGCTACTCTTGGCGAAATTATAGGATTGCGCATTCGCAAAGGCACCTATTACGAAAAAGGATTTGGTCTTGTACCTCGAGCAATTGTGTGGGGATTTTTAGGCATTACCATAAAAATGGCTTTTGTTATTTTTGCTTCTGGAACTCCAGCTTTTTTAGTGTATTTGGGTTTTGATGAGGCTGTTCAGATTTTAAAAAGTCCCTTAAGTTGGTCCAAAGTGAGTGTCGCATTTTCCATTAGTATGGCAATGAATTTAATCTATGCTCCAATCATGATGACTTTGCATAAAATTACGGATTTGCATATTCTTCAAACGCATGGCACAATTCGTGGTTTTTTTACACCAATTCCCATCCGTAAAATCATGAGCCAAATGAACTGGGACGTGATGTGGAATTTCGTATTCAAAAAAACCATTCCGTTTTTTTGGATCCCTGCCCATACGATTACTTTCTTGTTGCCTCCTGATTTTCAGGTTTTATTTGCCGCTCTATTAGGAATTGCTCTGGGAATTATTTTGGCAGTAGCCGATTTAAGTAATAAAAAAATGCATCAAATAATACAAACGTAAAAAGAACACTGTAAAAGTGTTCAAGAAATATGGATAAATAATCGAATTAATTTCGAAGACAATAGACCAAATATGAAAAATACACCCATTGATTCAGAAGTAGTTAATCGAAAAATTAAAGAGAGTAATATCAAAGAAGTTGGAAAAGCTTCCATCCGAGAGATTAAAAAACTCATCGATCAAATTGAAGCCGAAACAGGTGAGAAATTTATCCGTATGGAAATGGGAATTCCTGGACTTCCTCCAAATCAATTTGGCGTTCAAGCACAAATTGATTCCTTGCAAAAGGGAGTCGCAGCCATTTATCCCGATATTCAAGGAATCTCTGTATTGAAGCAAGAAATCAGTCTCTTTGTTAAGAATTTTCTGAATATCGATGTAGATCCCGAAGGCTGTTTGCCAACAGTTGGTTCGATGCAAGGAAGTTTTGCCGCTTTTTTACTGCTATCGCGAATTTATGACCAACGAAACACAACCTTATTTATTGATCCGGGATTTCCTGTACATAAAATGCAGCATCGTGTTTTGGGTTTAAAATACGAAACATTTGATGTTTATAACTATCGTGGCGAAGCGCTAAGAGAGAAGTTGGAGTCGTACTTTTCACAAGGGCATATTCATTCCGTTATTTATTCCAATCCAAATAACCCATCTTGGATTTGTTTTACAGAAAACGAATTGAAAATTATCGGCGAATTGGCAACCAAATACGACATCGTAGTGATGGAAGATTTAGCCTATTTTGGTATGGATTTTAGAAAAGATTATTCTCATCCTGGCGAGCCTCCTTATCAACCTAGTGTGGCAAATTATACCGATAATTATATTCTTTTCATCTCTTCTTCCAAAGCTTTTAGTTATGCCGGAGAACGAATTGGGATGCTCGTTGTAAGTGATGTTTTATTCAATCGGAAATTCGAAGACTTATTGAATTTTTATGTAAGTGATGGTTTTGGCTATTCCATGGTTTTCGGAACCATCTATCCGCTTAGTTCGGGTACTTCACACTCGGCACAATATGGCTTGTATGGAATTTTAAGTGCCGCAAATCAAGGGAAGTTTAACTTTATCGATGATGTAAAAATATACGGTGAGAAAGCCAAAGTAATGAAACGTCTTTTTCTAGAAAATGGTTTTAAAATCGTTTATGATAAAGACGAAAATGATCCAATTGCAGATGGATTTTATTTTACTTTTTCCTATCCAGGAATGGATGGAGTTGAACTATTAGGAAAACTAGTTTATTACGGCTTAAGTGCTATCTCTCTTGCTATTACAGGTAGCGAACGCATCGAAGGAATCAGAGCGTGTACTTCTTTAGTTAAGGAAGATCAATTCGGGGATTTGGCGTATCGTTTGCGATTATTTAACGAACATCACGGAAGTAAATAGAAGTAATTCTGAAAATCGTAATCCTATTTTTATTCGTTCTAAACTATATGTAGTAAGCATATAATCAGTTATTTATCGGATTATATGTGAATACATTAACGATATGTATATTTGGGCATATCCGATTTGTTCTTCACTGAAAATTCATACGCTTTTTGTTTAGTAATTTCGCAGAATAATTCAATTTTAAAAAATAGGTATATGGCTACAATTGAGGAAATGAAAGCAGCACACAAAACTTTAAACAAATGGAATTACACCTGGAAAGCTCTTGACAAAGGCTATACAGATAAAGTTTTATACGTGAATGTTGGCACCACCGAGATTAAAGAAAAAGTTGTTCCGGCAGAAGTCAAACAAAAATTTATTGGCGGTAAAGGTTACGGACTTCGTTTGCTTTGGGACGCAACCAAACCTACAACCAAATGGGACGATCCGGAAAATGAAATCAATATTTCTTCTGGTCCTATTGGTGGAATTACCCAATATTCAGGTTCTGGGAAATCCTTGGTTGTTTCTATCTCTCCACAAACCGATATTCCAATCGATAGTAATGTGGGTGGTTTCTTTGGCCCCTTTCTAAAATTTGCCGGATTCGATGCGCTTGAAATTCAAGGTAAAGCAGAGAATGATGTGATCGTTTTTATTGACGGCGTAAATCATACGGTTGAAATTAGCGAAGCTCCTGTAGAACCAGTTGATAGTCATATTTTGGCTGCAAAACTTACTGAGATGTATGCCAATGACGATAAAGATAAACGGAATATTGGCGTTATTTCCACAGGCGATGCAGCTGATCATTCATTGATTGGTATGCTCAATTTCAGCTTTTATGATGCGCGAAGAAAAGAAGTGCGACTTAAACAAGCCGGACGAGGCGGAATAGGAACCGTTTTCCGCAACAAAAAAATTAAAGCCATTGTTGTTAAAATTCCTGGAGTAAAAGGAGATTTGAATAATGTGGTTGATTTGGAAGCAATTCAGGAACGTGGAAAACGTTTCAATCGCGAAATGCGTGAATTAGACGAAAGTCAAGCTCAGATGCGTTCCAAAGGAACTGCACACTTAACCAATATCATGAACGATTACGACATTCTTCCGGTTAATAATTTCAAATTTGGGACTTCCGAAGAAGCTCATAAAATACATTCAGACATTTACAAATCGTTCTTCACACAAGGCGTGCCTGATGGTTGCTGGATTGGCTGTAATATGTCGTGTACCAAAGGTGTGGACAACTATTTGCTAAGAACCGGTCCTTATGCTGGAAGTCGCGTTTTAGTGGATGGTCCTGAGTATGAATCCGCTTCTTCTTTGGGTTCAATCATGGGAATTTTCAATCCTGATTTTACCATCGAAACGAACTTCTATTGCGATACCTATGGAATTTGTACCATCAGTTGGGGAACCATTATGGGTTTCTTGATGGAATGTTATGAAAATGGAATTATGAACGAAGAACGCACCGGAGGACTCAAACTGAATTTCGGGAATGCTGATCACGCCATGGATTTGTTGCATCAATTAGCCAAAGGCGAAGGATTTGGTAAAACTGCCGGTTTGGGAGTTCGCAAACTGAAAGAATTATTCATAAAGAATGGTTGGGGCGATGCTCAATTTATCAACGACATTGGAATGGAAAACAAAGGATTGGAATATTCACAATATGTGTCTAAAGAATCTTTAGCACAGCAAGGTGGATATGCCATGACTAATAAAGGACCACAGCACGATGAAGCTTGGTTGATCTTTATGGACATGGTCAATAATCAGATTCCTACATTCGAAAATAAAGCGGAAGCTTTGCATTATTTCCCAATGTTCCGCACCTGGTTTGGCTTACAAGGTTTGTGTAAATTGCCATGGAACGATGTAGAACCTGAAAATAATGGTGAAACTGATGAGCCTGCAAAAGTTCCTGAACATGTGGATAATTATGTAACGATTTATAGAGCTGTAACAGGCGATATGAGTTTTGATAAATACGAAATGATTCGTCAATCGGAACGCGTTTATAATTTCCAACGTATTTTTAATATTCGCAGAGGTTACGGTTTGCGTAAACACGATGCGCAACCTTATCGTGCAGCAGGACCAGTAACTCAAGAAGAATACTTGTCACGCGCAGAACGTTACGATACGCAGATGAAAGAAATTCTGGGTATTGATCCTGTAGGAAAAACAATTGAAGAAAAAATGGAAATCACACGTACACATCGTTTAGATCAATACGAAAAATTACTCGATGCTGTTTATTTCCGTCGCGGTTGGACTAAAAATGGGGTTCCAAAAATTGAGCATCTTCAAAAATTAGGCATGGATCTTCCTGAATTGATCGAGGTGATTAAAGATTTGCAAGACTAATTTAATTACAAAAGATAAACCAAAGAGGTACTATTACACTTGGAAAATATTTAATTCTTTGTGCCTTAGAGTCTTCGAGGTCACATTAATACTGTAAATTTAAACGTTGCTTTGAGAAAACTTCCTAAAGCAACGTTTTTCTTTTTCAATCGAGTTTTTAGTAATTTCGCTTGTATGAAAACGGGGACTTTAAAAAGAGAAGAAGATAGAATGGGCTTTGCGCTCTCCAATTTTAAAAATAAGAATGGAGAATCTAAATTAGACGTACTATGCGATAAAGCAGAAGACGAAACCTATGATTTAGCCTATTTCTTTCGGTCTTACGATACGATGCCCGAAACCGAGCAAATGGCTTTGGATTTAGCTAAAGGGAAAGTACTGGATGTTGGTTCGGGAACAGGAATTCATGCCCTCGTTTTACAAGAAAAAGGACTTGACGTAAAAGCCATCGATATTTCTCCTTTTGCGGTTGATTTAGCCAAGCAAATGGGTGTTAATACTGTTTTTTGCCAGAATTTCTATGATCTTCAGCAAGAAAAATACGATACCTTGCTCTTTTTGATGAATGGCATTGGATTGGTTGAAACTTTGGACGGATTTGAAATGTTTTTCGCAAAATGCGATGAGCTTTTATCAGCAGATGGTCAGATTTTATTTGATTCTTCGGATTTGATTTATCTCTACGAAGAGGAAGACGGAAGTTATCGGATTGATCTAAATGATTCCTATTACGGCGAAGTTCAGTTTCAGGTAGAATATCAAGGAAAAAAAGGAGACGCTTTTCGATGGCTGTTTATCGATTTTGCGAACTTATCTTATATTGCCGAGCAATTTGGTTTTCAGGCAGAGCTTGTATTTGAAGACGAACATTATAATTATTTGGCTAGAATAATTCGTATGCCAAATTGATTGTAACTTTGCTACTAAGCTAAACGCAAAAAATTCTCATCATGCAAAAAATATTTACAGTAGAACAAATTCGCGAAGCTGATCAATATACCATTCAAAATGAGCCGATTGCTTCAATCGATTTGATGGAAAGAGCAGCCGCAGCTTGTGTGAATTGGATTGCAGAGAGAGCCGCTAAAGACGATTCATTTGCTGTTTTTTGCGGTCCGGGAAACAACGGTGGCGATGGACTGGCAATCGCCAGATTACTCAGCGAAAGAGACTTTACAGTACATGTTTATTTGTTAGAAGCAAATCGCTATTCCGAAGATTATCAAACCATGCTAACGCGATTAAAGGTTTATAAAGGTGTTGGAATAGTTACACTTTCGGATTCAAGTGATTTTCCTGAAATCAATCCAAATACAATTCTAATCGATGCTTTATTTGGTTCTGGTTTATCGAAAGTGTTAACAGGCTTGGCCGCAAAACTTATCTCTTTTCTAAATAAACAAAACGCACTTCGTTTAGCCATTGATATTCCAAGTGGTATTTTTGCGGATACATCTAGCTTGTCTAAGAATTCGGTTCAATTTAAAGCAGATTATACCTTGAGTTTTCAATTTCCAAAGAAGGCGTTTTTTATGCCGGAGAATGATTTTTTTGTAGGAGATTGGCACGTGTTGAATATCGGACTTTCAAACGAATATATTCAAAATACAGCAAGCTCGTTTTATTTAATTGAGTCGATGGCCGTTAAGCAGATGTTGCGTAAAAGGCCAAAGTTTTCGCACAAAGGAAGCTTTGGACACGGTTTGTTAATTGCCGGAAGTTTAGGTAAAATGGGAGCTGCAGTATTAGCCGGAAAAGCTGCTTTACGGAGTGGAGCTGGTTTAATAACAGCGCATCATCCAAAAGCAGGCATGGAAATTATTCCAAATGCTGCTCCAGAAGTGATGAGCAGCCTCGATGCAAACGACGCTGTTTTTTCGGCTTTGCCGGATCTTTCTAAATACCATGCAATCGCAATTGGACCTGGTTTAGGTACTGATAAAAAAACACAAATTGCATTTAAGTTATTGATTCAGGAAAGTCATATTCCTTTGGTGATTGATGCAGATGGAATCAATCTACTTGCTGAAAACAAAACCTGGTTAGCATTTTTGCCTTCTAATTCTATTTTAACGCCTCATGTAAAAGAATTTGAACGATTGATAGGCAAAGTGGATAACGATTTTGAACGATTGGAGAAGCAGATGGCTTTTGCTAAGAAACATCGGATTTATCTTGTTTTAAAGGGCGCTCACACAAGTATTGCAACTCCTGAAGGAACTGTCTTTTTCAACTCAACAGGCAATCCGGGAATGGCAACTGGAGGTTCAGGCGATGTATTAACGGGTATGATTTTAGGTTTAAAAGCTCAAAATTATAGCTCTCTCGAAAGCGTTTTAATGGCTGTTTATTTGCATGGCTTGGCAGGCGATCTGGCATCCGAATCCAAAGGCCAAATTTCAATGATAGCAGGCGATCTAATTGATTTTATTCCTGAAGCATTTTTAAGTTTAATGAATGCATGAATTATAAAGAAACCTTAGACTTTCTATTCAGTCAATTACCAGTCTTTCAGCGGATTGGTGCAGCCGCTTATAAAGCAAATCTAGATAATACCTATGCGTTGATGTCTTTGCTTGGCGATCCACATAAGAAATTCAAATCGGTGCATATTGCCGGAACCAATGGGAAAGGATCGACAGCACATATGCTAGCTTCCATTTATCAGGAATCAGGATATAAAACCGGACTTTATACTTCTCCACATCTGAAAGATTTTAGGGAACGTATTCGGATAAATGGAAAGATGATATCGGAGAAATACGTGATCGATTTTGTTGATAAATACCGAGAAGATTTCATTCCAATTTCGCCTTCTTTTTTTGAACTAACAATGGCAATGGCTTTTCAATATTTTGCCGATGAAAAAGTAGACCTTGTTATTCTGGAAACTGGTATGGGCGGCCGCTTGGATAGTACCAATATTGTTACTCCACAGCTGTCAGTTATTACGAATATTGGCTTTGATCATATGCAGTTTTTAGGCGATAATTTGCCGCAGATTGCTGCAGAAAAAGCAGGAATCATCAAAGAGAAAATTCCCGTTTTGATTGGCGAAAAACAGCTGGACACGACTGCGGTTTTTAAGGCTGCGGCAGCATATCGGAAGGCTGATCTTTTTTTTGCTGAGGATTTGATCGAATTAAAAGAAAAGGATGATGCTATTTATTCCGTTGCTAAGCAAGGCGAAATCGTTTTGGCTAATCTCCAAGTTCCTCTAAAAGGGAACTACCAAACAAAAAATGTACGCACTGTTTTAGCTGCAGCAGAAATACTTAATTTGCCTTTGGATGCAGTTAAGAGAGGAATTGAAAAGGTGCAAGAAAATGTGACTTTATTGGGACGATGGCAAACTCTTCAAGTAGAACCGCTTGCGATTTGTGATACAGCTCATAATCAGGCAGGTTTAACATATGTGATGAATCAATTGAATCAAATGACCTATCAAAAATTGCACTTTGTTTTGGGTGTTGTGAACGATAAAGAAATTGATAAAATGTTGGATTTACTTCCCAAGTCAGCTGTTTATTATTTTTGTAAAGCAGCTATTCCTCGCGGCTTAGATGCAGAGATGTTGCGAGTAAAAGCAAAAGAAATAGGGTTGGAGGGAGAAGTATATTCAAGTGTCCTAGAAGCTTTTCGTACGGCTAAAAAGCATGCCGGAAAATCAGATTTAATTTTTGTTGGCGGCAGTACTTTTACAGTGGCTGAAGTAGTGTAATTATTTTTTATTGATCGCTATTTTTATCCGATCAGGCTGAATTTCTATTTGTTTATTGATGTAAGAAAAAATTTCGCTTAACTTTGAGAAAAAACATCCATCATGACGCAAATTCCAAAATACTCCGTAAAATTTCTTGGTGCATCCGGTACGGTTACAGGATCCAAATATTTACTCACACTCAACGAAAAAAGAATATTGGTCGATTGTGGATTATTCCAAGGACTTAAGTCACTTCGTGAATTAAACTGGTTGGATTTTCATATGAATGCTGCGGACATCGATTGTGTATTACTCACGCATGGACATTTGGATCATTGCGGTTATCTGCCTCGTTTGGTAAAACAAGGTTTTAATGGTCCAATCTATTCTTCCTTTCCAACGGCAGATATAACCGAAATTATTTTAAGAGACAGTGCGAAAATTCAAGAGGAGGACGCTGAACATGCTAATATTCAGGGTTATTCTAAGCACACACCTGCTTTGCCTTTGTATGACTTAAAAGATGCCGAAATCGCGATCGGATTACTTCATCCAATTGATGTGAATACCTTTTTTATACTCGATGATCAAATTAGTTTTCGATTTCGTCACAATGCACATATCCCTGGTGCTTCTTTCATCGAGCTAAAAGTAAATGATAAAATCATTGTTTTTTCTGGAGATATTGGTCGTCCTACCGATCCGATGTTATTAGCTCCTGAAAATCCAAGCAAAGCGGATTATTTGTTTATTGAATCAACTTATGGCGACCGTGAACATTTCAATGAATCGACAGAAGTTATTTTGGGAAGAATTATCAATGATAGTTTATCCAAACATGGTCCTTTATTCGTGAGTAGTTTTACAGTGGATCGCGCTCAAGATTTTATGTATTTGATATGGAAACTAAAACAAGCAAAAAAAATCCCCGACCTTGCTGTTTATCTAGATAGCCCGATGGGTGTGGATGTGAGTAAGTTGTTTTTAAAATATCCGGATTGGTTAAGCATCGATGCCAGTGATTTCCAAAAAGTTTTTAAAAATACCAAAATCGTTCATTCCATGGCAGAAACCAAAATGTTAGCTAACAACAAAAAGCCACATATTGTTATTGCGGGAAGCGGAATGATGAATGGCGGTCGGATTTTAGGTTACCTCGAAGCTCAGCTTGGAAATCCAAATGCTACTTTTGTACTTCCGGGCTATCAAGCTGAAGGAACACGCGGAAGAACACTTTCTGAAGGAGGGCGATCGATTAAATTGAGAGGAAAGTATTTCAATGTAAACGCAACGATTGAACATATTACCACGATGTCGTCGCATGCAGACCAAAGTGAGTTGATCGATTGGGCTAGTCACATCCAAAATGAGCCGAAGAAGGTGTTTATTGTGCATGGAGAAAAAACCGGATCGGAAGCGCTGAAGGCTAAGTTTGAAGAAATTTACCACTGGAAATGCGAAATTCCACAAATGAATGAAGAGTTTGAACTAAACCTTTAATTCGTGTTTCTGTTTTCTGAGGGTTATTTCAGTTATAGGATGACTTTAAGTCATCCTATAACTTGTTTTATTCCGAACAATTCCTGCAAATTTCAATCTGCGAGCGATCTTTTAAAATCTGTTGACGAAATGCTGAATATTCTACGTTGTTTTTAATGTTTTTGAAATCATCTTCGATTAGATTTCCAAATTGATGATCGGCATCTTTATCGTAACAGCAAGGAACAACGTGTCCATCCCATGTGATTACGCTGCCTTGCCACATGCGTAAACACCGATTTTTGAGTTCGTTTTTAAGTTGATAATTGCCGTTTTCATTGGCTTTGTAGCGCGAAAATTCTTGAACGCTGGGCATCAAATCTTTCCCGTTTTCGAAATCGTAAAACTGCGCCGTTTTAATCTCCACTTGATCAACACCTAATTCTTTTTTTAAGCGTTTAACTTCTTTTAATTGATGTTCATTACTCTTAAAAACAATAAATTGAACAATGACAAATGGATGAGAAGCTCTTGCTTCTTTTTTTGCGTCAACTAGGTTTTTAATTCCCTCCATTACTTTCTTAAAATTACCGCCAATGCGATATTTCTGATAGGTCTCGGCATCGAGTCCATCTAATGAAATAATCAATTGATCGAGTCCTGATTCAACTGTTTTTCGCGCCAGCGTTTTAGTTAAATAATGTCCATTGGTAGAAGTAGAAGTGAAAACATTTTTACTTCGCGCAAAGCGAACAAATTCAAAAAAGTGCGTGTTCAGAAAAGGCTCGCCTTGAAAATATAGAATTAACCAAATCAGGTGTTTATATTGTTTTTCGATGATGATTTTGAAATTTTCAAAAGTCATTTGTCCGGTTGGTCTTGTAAACTGCTTCAAGCCGGAAGGACATTCCGGACAACTCAAGTTACATGCCGTTGTAGGTTCAATTGATAAACTCCAAGGTAATCCCCAATGAATTGCTTTTCGCGATAGCCGCGAGACAAAAAAACTGCTGTATAATCGAACCAAATTCCAAAGTTTTTGAAAGCTAAAAACACTTAAAAGTCTGTAAATTCGTCGAATAGAAGAAAGTGCCAATTTGTTGGGTTTTGTCGGGATTTAATTCCATAAAGATAAAAAAATGATTAAAATTGTAGATTAATATTTGCAGCATGAATAAAGTAGACGCTCAGGCCCGAATAGCCTATTTAAGTAAAGAGATTGAGAAGCACAATACGTTGTATTATGATCAATCAGCTCCCTTGATAAGCGACTTCGATTTTGATATGCTGTTGGAAGAATTGCAAAAGTTGGAATTGGAATTTCCGGATTTGAAATTGCCTGATTCGCCAACGCAACGAGTAGGTGGCAGTATCTCAAAAACTTTTGAGCAATTTATTCATAAACGTCCGATGTTGAGCTTAGGAAATACCTATTCTCAAGAAGAACTGCGCGATTTTGATCAGCGCGTTAAAAAGTTTGCCAATGTGGATGAGGTTGAGTATGTATGTGAGCTAAAATACGATGGTGTTGCCATTAGTCTGATTTACGAAGAAGGTGTTTTAACTAAAGCGGTTACAAGAGGCGATGGAGTGAAAGGAGATGTAGTAACCAATAATATCAAAACCATTCGCTCAATTCCGTTGCGATTATCTGGGAATGCTATTCCAAGAGAATTGGAGTTGAGAGGCGAGATTTTGATTCCAAAAGCTGAATTTATTAAACTCAATGCGGAGCGCGAAGAATTGGGCGAAAGTCCGTTTGCAAATCCTCGAAATTCTGCTTCGGGAAGTATTAAAATGCAAGACTCTGCCGAAGTGGCCAAACGACCTTTAGAGTGCTTCCTGTATTACGTTTTAACTGAAGATTTACTTTTTGACTCGCATTACCAAAGCTTGGAATTTGCTAAAAAAATTGGGTTTAATGTGCCAAATACGATGGCTCGATACCCTTCAATTGAAGGTGTTTTTGATTTTATTCAGGATTGGACCGAAGGCAAAGAGCAACTCGATTTTGAGATTGATGGCGTTGTTGTTAAAGTGAATGATTTTGCGCTTCAAAAGAAATTGGGCTTTACTGCTAAATCGCCCCGATGGGCCATTGCGTACAAATTTAAAGCAGAGCGAGCAGAAACCCGATTAGTGTCAGTTAGTTTTCAAGTTGGAAGAACGGGTGCCATTACTCCGGTGGCCAATCTTGAACCTGTTCAACTTGCCGGAACCACTGTTAAACGTGCTTCACTGCATAATGCGGATATCATGGAGCAATTGGATATTCGTTTAAACGATTGGGTGTATGTGGAAAAAGGAGGCGAAATTATTCCTAAAATAGTGGGCGTAAATACGAATCGTCGCCAAGTGGATAGCATCGCTTTTGAATACATCAATGTTTGTCCGGAGTGCGGAACTAAGTTGGTTAGGAAAGAGGGGGAAGCCAATCATTACTGTCCGAATGAGTTAGCTTGTCCACCTCAAATCAAAGGCAGATTAGAGCATTTTATTTCGCGCAAAGCGATGAATATTGATAGTTTAGGTGAAGGCAAAGTGGAGATGCTTTTTGATGCAGGTTTGGTTCAAACGCTTGCTGATTTATACAGTTTGAAAGCAAGTGATTTATTGGGATTGGAAAAGAAATTCACGAATGAAGAGGGTGAAGTTACCAAAACACTTAGTCTCCGCGAAAAGTCGGTGGATAATATTTTAAATGGCATCGAAAACTCCAAAACCATGCCTTTTGAAAAAGTCCTTTTTGCATTGGGAATTCGTTATGTTGGAGAAACTACGGCCAAAAAAATAGCCAAACATTTTAAAAGTTTGGAAGCCATCGCGGCAGCCAATATGGAAACGTTTATTGCCGTTGATGAAGTAGGAGAGAAGATAGCTCAGAGTGTAGTCGATTATTTTAAAGGAGAAGAACAGCAAAAAGAATTGGCACGTTTAAAAGAAGCCGGGTTGCAATTCCAAATAGAAGAATCAACTCACTTTGTTTCGGATGTGTTGAATGGAAAAAGTTTTGTTGTAAGTGGAATATTTTCTCAGCCACGCGATCGGATTAAGGAATTGATTGAGCAAAATGGCGGAAAAAATGTAGGTTCTATTTCGGCAAAAACCGATTTTGTTTTAGCCGGAGAAAACATGGGGCCAGCCAAACTCAAGAAAGCAGAAACCTTAGGAATTCGAATAATTTCCGAAACTGAATTTTTTGAAATGATTGAAAATTAAGAATTTAATGGAAGTTGAACTTTAAATTTGCTTCCAGAACCTAAAGTGCTTTCTACCGTTATTTCTCCGTTTAGCATTTTAATCGAATTGTTTAAAATGGATAATCCCATTCCCGTTCCTTCGATATTTGTTACTGTTTTGGCGCGATAAAACGAATCAAAAATCATCGCCACTGTTTCTTCGCTCATTCCCATTCCTTCGTCAAAAACTTCAATAGCAAGTCCACTCGTGCTTTTTAACACGCTTAGTCCAACTTTCGTGTCCATTTGCGAATACTTAAATGCGTTGGAGAGTAGATTGTTTAAGATATGACCAAGTAGCTTTTTGTCTGTTTTGCAATAACCTAATTCGGCCTCTATTTTAGGAATAAACTGATGTCCACGACCAATCCCGATTTCTGTTTTAAATACCAAATCTTTAAAATACTGATCCATATCCAGTTCCTCCAGATTTACTTCGTATTTACCAGAATCAAATTTCTCGACTAGCAAAACATCGTTGAGCAACTCAATCAATTCCGAAACTGATTGTTTAATTAAATTGGTATGACGGAAAACCTTGTCTTTGGGTTGATCTTTATTTATTAAGCGTTCCATTAGTTCCGTGGAGCTCATAATTGTAGTCATTGGAGTACGGAACTCATGGGATATGGTAGTTACGATGCGCGATTTGAATTCATTTACTTCTTTTTCTCTGGAAAGCGCTTTTTCTAGCTGTTGATTATTTTTGTGTAATTCGGCGGTGCGTTCAATCACTTTTTCTTCCAATTCTGCATTCAATGTTTTAAGCTCCAACTGCTTTTCTTTCAGCTTGATATCTAGTAAATGGCGCGCATAACCCATTTCAATCACCGTCCGAATCATTTCCTTACTAATGGGTTTGAGCACATAACCAAATGGCGAAGTTTTTAACGCGCGGGCAAAAACGCTGTCTTCGGCATTTGCTGTCACATAAATAATCGGAATCGCAAAACGATCCGAAATTATTTGAGCAGCGCCAATGCCATCTTGTTTTCCAGGCATATCGATATCCATCAAAATCAAATCAGGCTTTAACTCTTCGGTCATTTGTATACATACATCTGTATTGGTAGCCAAACCGGTAAAAGTATAACCTAATTTTTTTATGGTAATGGTCATCATTTTACCTGATAGCACATCATCTTCGGCAATTAAGATAGAAATGTTAGATTCTTGCATGTGATTGGATGTTTTGAAATTACGAAAATAAGTCGAAAAACTATATTCCTTTAGCGTCAGTTTTAGTTTAACAAATTTAATAATTTAATGTTAATAAAGGTTTTTTCTTATTAACATTTAGAATAAGAATATATTTAAAATGCTGATAATCAATATTGTAATCAAGTTCCATGTTAAAAACTCTGTTGATAGATTGTGGATAAATTCCCGAATGAGCAGATTGTAAACTTTAAATTTGATTTGTGAGGATATGTATTCTCTCCACTTGAAATCGTACTAAGAAATAACAAAACAAATGGGAATCAAAAAAAAGCAATTACTTGAAATTAAAGTTTCGATGCTGGTAATGGTCTTTTTTATCTTATCGGGGCTGGACGTTATGGCCGACCCTCCTGAAAAAAGATTCCCAGAAAAAGCAACATTCCCTGAAGTAGTTAATCCATCCACAGGCGATTTTTTACCCGATTCTGTTAATGTTTTTGAAATAGCTAAAGATGTAAGTCAGATTTTTTCAGAAGCAATGAAATATACTTCCTTAAACGATGTAAAAGGAGATACAGCTTATTTACAGAGTTTATTTACCACGAATTATGCGACGAACGCTGTCGCCGAAGCCTATAAAAAAGATGTCGAAGCACGCATTAAATCGCAAAAAGGAGATCTTGGCGTAGATTTTAAAGCAGATTATGCTGAAAATTTCAAACCCGGTTTTTCTGCAGATGAAGACATCTATTACAAACGCCGGTTTTATTTTGGCGTAGAATGGAATGTCATCAAAGGAGGATTTCTCGAAGCTCGAGCCAAAGCAAAACAACTCGAAGGCGAATATTATTTGAAAGATGTAGATGCGCAGAAGCGTGCGGATGCAGAAAATTATCGCTATATCTTTAATTATATCAATTATCTATTTAATAAGCAGAAAATAGATGTTCTTAAGGAACGTTACCAATTAATAGAGCAGCAACTTAATTTTACAAACGAATTGTATCATTTACGTTATGTAGGTTGGGAGAATGTTTTAAATATTCGCGCGAAGCTGGAGGATTTAAATCAGCAGATTGCCCAATTGGAGAATTTCAATAAGCATATACCAAACAGTATTCCTGAAGATTTACTTGGAAATGATTTTACTGCAGAAAGCTTGCCATTGGTTGATATCGATTTGGAGAAACTCATGTCGATTTATCATGATAATAAAACAACGGATACGATTGCTGCACTTAAATTAGCAATGTACGAAGATGGAATGAAATGGTGGAAAGATGTTTCGTTAAAACCTTATTTACGCTATAACTTATATGTAGATCCACTGAATGCAACTCGTCGATTTGGAAACGGGGGAGTTTCACTCAGTGTTCCGCTTCGGTTTAAACACAAAAACGATCTAATTAGTGCCCAAGAAGATATTTACACGGCCGAAGGAATGGCTGAGTTTCAGGCTGGCGATAACGAATTGGTAAATCATTATGCTGAATTTGCATTCAAACTAAAGCAAATTAAAGATTTTTATTTCAAGAAATTATTTGCGGATGAATTGATTCGTAAAGAACTGGTTAAGAAAGATTATAAAGACATTGGATTCAATCCCATTTTTACCCTTGGATTGATTGATGATAAAAAAAATATTGAGGCTGAAATTATTGACATTAAAAAGCGCTTGTACATACAACTAGTTCAAATGGCTTTTTATTTGGATAAAAAATCGCCTTTGGATTTTGTAGAAATTTTAAATCCACGCGAATTTACATCTCGCTATGCAACAGGTGTTCAGGTATTCTTAGATAAAAGCACTTTTAATTCCATGGAAACTCATGAGTTGGTAAATTACCTGTGGAAAAATGAGTTTAGAGATGTAGTTATCGAAATTGATTCGTGGAATTTTGGACCTAAGTTTAAAGAAGTCGTGGCAAAAGCGAGTCGCGATCATATTTACTTTACCTTAAATATGAAGATTCCTGAAGGTACTACGTTTCCCGATGTGAATGCCGATTTGCAAGAACTAGCCGCCTTAAATAATGAGTATATCAACGGATTGCATTATAGTTTGGTGTTGGATCAGAATTCTAGCTCCGATCGTGAAATACAGGAAGTGAATTTCTCTGATTGGTTAGATGGTATTGATGTAAGCAGTAAAGCGCATAATGTAAGATTGAGCATTTCGATTGCTGATAATTTGCCAATGAATGTGCTGAATAAAGTGTACGATAAATTCGATTTGGTTTTTGTTCCTTCGGATGGTACACCAAATAGAGAACAACTCGAAAACAAATTAGTGCAAGAATTAGCACTTGGAAAAGATAAGCTAACAGTTGTTTTAAATGCCAACGATTTTGCCGATCGTTTGCATATCGAAAATTACATGACCAATTTGAATACAGAAACGGGTGTAGAAAATTTTGCATTCTCAAATATGAAGTCAATGATCGAAGCCGATTTGAGAACCTATCAAAAAGGAGAGAAAAATCAAATTGCCAGCGAAGATCTACTTGCGGCATTCAGAAATCAGATTTTTGCGGATGAAGCAAAAAATGAACAATATTTGGCAGATAATTTAGATTCCATTAGTCAGAATGTTGAAGAAGCGAAAGCCTTAGCAGAAGCAAATAACAATCCAGACATAGACATTACAATAACAGATCTCAGAGAAGAGGATAAATTGGAAGTAAAAACGGAAACGTCAAAAACGAATAATCAAAGTAAAGTTTGGCAAGTTCAATTTGCTGCTTCTAAAGTAAGTTTAACGGATAATTACTTAAAAAATAAATTCAATATCAGCGAAACGATTACTACTCATCGTGTAGATGGGTACTATAAATACACCATCGGAGAATATACAAATCAAAGCGAAGCAAGAGCTGCGTTAAAAAACTATAAAGCACAATCCGGCAACGAAGGAGCATTTGTAGTTAGCTATGAATAAATAAAAAAGTTTGCATGAAGCCATTTAAATTTAAATCGAAAGCAACGGTACTTCGAGGAGTTAAAGAGGATAAGTCGCCCCAAAAGACAAACTGGGACCGCGTTATCTATTTAATACTCTTCTTGCTCATATTCGTATCCTTGCTGTATTATACGCTACAAAAAAATATATTTGTAAACGTTGATGGACAAATTATCACGGAACGTTTTACCGTTAACTTTCCGGAAGATATCATCGTTGAAAGCTATTTCTACAACGAAGGCGACACCATTGAAAAAGGAGATACCTTATTTTATTACAAATACAATCTCGATCGTAATTTTGATGGCGATGGTGCTGGTATCGCGGTAGCTGTAGCAGCTTCTAATGGAGCAAACAATTCGGATTGGTACTTAAAAGAGCGAATTCAAACACAGAAAAGTATCAGTATTAAAATTATTGAAATTAAAGAGGTTGATGACAATATTACACGCATTCTGAGCGATTTAGAGCGTTTAAAAAAAGAGGTGTATTTAGATGTTTATCCTAAGCTAGAATTAGAATCGGCTCAACTTAAATTGAAATCTTACCAAGTAGATCGTACTAAATTAGAAGAAGAAGTACGCTACTTAAGAAAGTATTTGGCTCTATTGAATGCCTACGAATACGAATCAAGAAAACCCGGAACTATTGCAAGCAGCGGTGGCAACGGAGATGGTAATGTAGTGCGTTGGGCATATTACACTTCTCCGGTAGAAGGTATTATTAGCAAAATTAGCAGCGAAGCTAAAGAAACTAGTTATAAAAAGGATGTGGTAATGTATCTTTCCAATACCGACAAAATGTTTATTTTTGCTTTCATCGATCAGAAAGATATTGGGTACTTTGAAGAAGGAGAAACCTTACAGCTCGATTTCCCTGATGGCATTGTAAGTGAAGGAAAAATCCATAGTTTCTATTTAAATACAGAGCAACTTCCATTGGAGTTTAAAAAGCCAAAAGAAAGAGATAAGAGGACTGTGGTTGCGAAAATTGTTCCTTCATCTGATGAAGAACAAGAACGCTGGAAAAAATACTATATGTACGAAGTGCGTATAAGTAAAACGAAATTTCAATAACGAATTGACGCTCTAAGAGCTTCGAGAATACGAATCATTATGGCAATTACTCAATTTGGAAAACGGGTTCAGACGCAAAGCGATAAAGAAATTTATTTTATTTCCGATTATCGTGAATTGGATATAAAAAAGGTTGTTATCAGCGATGGTCTTATCCTAGATTATGCCGATAAAGAAGCGTGTTACTCATTCTTAAAACTTATACGATCTTCTTTTATCGAATCTATTTACTTGGTGCCGGTTTTTATCTTATCGCTCAACGATGATATTGATGAATTTACAAAAGCATTAAGCGATGGCGTAGTGAAAAGTCTTTCAGAAGAAACTTTTGAAGGTAGTTTTCATATGATAGATCAAAGAATAAAGCAATTACAAACTTCCGATACCAACGATTTAGTCATTCGTATTCAAAACAAAGTTTTACGTTATTATTATACACGCCAGAAAAGAATAGCTCCAATTACATCGGTAAAATCACATACAGGATATACCTATGCTTTGCTTAGTTTGCATTATCAAAATGCAAATACTGAGGATATGTTTAAAATTCTAGATGAGTTAGAAACCAAAGAATATGTTCGACCTCGTTACGAAGACATTGTTCACTTATGTTCCAATTGTTATTCGGCATTTATTAACTACCGTGAAGTTTGTTCAAAGTGTGGGTCTTCAGATCTGTATATGGAGAATTTAATTCATCATTTTGTTTGTGCTAAAGTTGGGCCTGAAAGCGATTTTATTACAGGCAATCAAATGGTTTGTCCGAAATGTAATAAGTTATTGCACCACATTGGTGTGGATTATGATAAACCATCTTTGGTTTATACCTGCAATAATTGTGGCCATCACTCTCAAGAATCTGTTATGCAAGCGGCTTGTTTTAATTGCAATACCGTACAAAGTGTAGATGCTTTAATCGATCGGAAAATAAATAATTACGAGTTGACTGTTTTAGGCGAAGAAGCTGCCATTGGCGGATTGGCTCCAGAAGAACGTAAAGATGCTGAATTAACCGGTTTTGTTGGATTCAGTACCTTTAATATTTTCTTAAAATACGAGATTGAGCGGATCAAAGCGACTGGAAAAGTTTCGTCAATTGGTGTATTGGCTTTACGCACGCCTTCAGCAGTTTCGAGTAATTTGGGTGTTAAATATCAAAGTGTAATCATTGAAATTGCAGATTTTATTAAGAACGCTACTTTAGCTACAGATATCTTATCGTTTATCAATAACAATACTTTCCTAATTGTTTCTCCAGATAACGACAAGCTTCGTTTAGAGTCAACTTTGAAAAATATTCAACAATCAGTTCAAAAATTGTTGAATAGCAACATCGAAGAGGCAAGTATTACCGTCAAGATTAAGGCATTAACTATTGATAATTCAAGAGAACATAACGATTTGATTAATGATATATTAACTACAAATCAAACCGTCTGATGATATATACTTTTTGGGACGATTTTTTTTGGTATTGGTATTCCAATGGTTT
>JAFGAK010000257.1 GCA_016933745.1 Bacteroidales bacterium | reverse complement strand
GTAGAAATTTACATGGATGAATTGGTAGGAGAGAAGGTTCATGAAAAGTATGGAAATGTTTTTCCTTTGTTGATCAAAGTTCTCGATGCAAGCGATTGGCTCTCTATTCAAGTTCATCCCGACGATGAATTGGCGCACAAACGTGGTTTGGAAGGTGGGAAAACCGAAATGTGGTATATCTTGCAAGCGGATAAAGAGGCTCAATTGATCGCAGGTTTCAATCAAAAAATAAATCAACAGCTGTATTTGCAAAAAATAGAAGATAAGAAATTAGCAAGTGTCCTTAATTTTGAATCGGTGGAAGCCGGTGATGTTTTTTTCATGCCTGCCGGACGAGTCCACGCCATTGGTCCGGGTATTTTATTGGCCGAGATTCAACAAACAAGCGATACAACCTACCGAATTTATGATTGGGATCGTTTAGATGATCAAGGAAAAAGCAGAGACTTGCATTTAAAAGAAGCGATGGCTGCCATCGACTTTGAAGTAGCCGATGCGTATAAAAGTTCGTACCTGAAAAAGAAAAACGAAACTTCATCGGTAGTAAAAAGTGAACATTTTACGACTAACTTAATCGATTTAGATATTCCGGTTGAGAAGGATTATACCGATTTAGATTCGTTTGTAATTTTGATGTGTGCTGAAGGGGTTTGCGAAATTGATGATAAAATAAACGATAAAGTGTTGCTTACTATAGGCGAAGTGGTGCTTTTGCCTGCAAGTGCTACCAAAATTGTACTCAATCCGATTACCGCATCAAAATTGCTCGAAGTATATATCCTCATTGCCGAAGAATAAAGCTAATATCCATTTTTGGCTAATAGCTTTTCGAGCTTAAGTTTTAATAATGCTGGATTTACGGGTTTCCTTATATATTCAACGGCTCCTAATTTTAGTCCTTCTATTTCGATGTTTTCATCTTCAATACTGGTCATGAAAATTAATGGAATATGAATGTTTTGCTCATTCATGTATTTAAGCAATTCAAATCCATCAAATTTGGGCATATTGATATCACTTAAAACAACGTCAAATTTACTTTTCGCAATTTCCATTAAAGCACTAACGCCATCGTTTGCCACGGTAATTCGGTAACTCTCGTCTTTGAGAATTTCTAGAATCACTTTCTGATTAATCAAATCGTCTTCTACTAATAATAGGTGAGCTGTTTTTTTTGTAAAGTCTGAGTGATTATTTTCTGGAACCATCTTTGCAAAAAGATCATCCAAATCTACCCACATGCAAGAAGATGCAGTATCAGACATGGCGTAGGGAATAATGACTTTGTTATTGTTTAAAATAGCTCCACACGAATAAACCACGTTGGGTACATACCCTTCTCTTTCTTGTTCATTTGGCACCAAAAGAGGATTCTCTAATCGGCCAATTATTTTTGTTGGATCATCCAAATCAAGTAAAATAGCTCCAAGTGAATACTGGCGCATCGTTCCAACACCATGCGTTAACAAAAGCCAGCCTTTTTCCGTTTCAATGGGCGATCCGCTATTTCCAATCTGAACACATTCCCAAGCATATTTTGGTTCTTGCAAAAGACTTGCTTCTTGCCAAATATTTAAATCATCAGAAAACATGATGTAATTATTTATGCCGTCAATGCGCGAAATCATGGCATACTTTCCATTTATTTTTCGAGGAAACAAAGCCATTCCTTTGTTATGGGCTTTTGCTCCGTAGAGTGGCATAAATTTGAAATGATAAAAATCGCGGGTCTCTATCAAAGTTGGTAAAATAGTACGACCATTGTAAGCTGTATAAGTTGCATAATAAACACAAGAGCCGTTCTCCTGCGTAAACTTGACAAATCTGGCATCTTCAATTCCATTGCTCTCAGCGGCAGAAATCGGAAAAATAACTCGATCGCCAATGGCCGTATCTAATGAAAAAGTTATTTCGTGATTGGTGCTGGCTAGCCAAGATAATGAATCGAGAATATTGATATTAGTAGGAGTTAGCTTGATCCCTTCTTTGGCTCTATTTAATGCTTGCGAAAATTGATTATAATCAAAAGTATCGTTTAGTTGATCCATCACGGCGTCAATGACGATCTTTTTATCGATGTCCATTTCGTTCAGTTTATGAATAAATTCATTTTTTGAATAAATAGTGTTTTGAATAATTTCTGCTTCGTCAACCAATCTGCTAGAGGTATGAAATTCAATAGTTCCATTGGCGTTTACTATTCCACCTCTAAATACGATAGACGAAATATGGCCTTCGCCCGTTGCTCTAAAGCTCACAATAATCCTTTTCTGCCCTTCTTGCAGATTGCTTTGGTCTGGATCTTCTACCATCGATGGATTAAAAAAAGCCGCCGATTCTATGGAATATTCATTGGTGAAAAAAGAGCCAATTAAAAGTCGTTTAAATTCAGGAAGTTCATCAGGATGATATCCCAACTGATCCACAAAATGCCGAACATGATTGAAATGCTTGGTGTAAATTTTAGAAATGTTCCGATGACGATCGGAAAAATTGCGGAGCGTCTGATTTAAGGTCTGTCGCGCTTGCTCATCGTCAATTTCAATCACTTTTTTAATGATGTTTTTAACCCGACTTTCCGGTCCGGGAAAAAAGAAGCGAGCAATGACACGTTTTGGATCTGGTTTGAAAATGGTCTCTAATCGATGAACATTGATGGACATAACTTGGTGTATTTAGCTGTGAATAATCTCTTGAATATTTTATTTTAACACTTGGTTGGAATAGCTTGTACTAAGTTAGAATAAATAATAAAATGATTGGCTTTTTTGTCTGTCTTATTTATTGATATTTAGAATACTAACATTTGTTTTTTGCTGATTTGTAAGTAAGGTAAGCCGTTAGCCAAGCTAATAGACTTTCGCCTCCTTGATTTAGATTTAAGCTGCTTTCAAATAAGCCATCGCTGCAACCTTTGGTTTTTTTATCGTACATCGATGTACATAAATCGTTATTTCCCAAAAACCAGGAAAAAGCCGTATTTAATTTTTTTCGATACATCTCATTTCCTGTATCGGTATAAAGACAATGATAGATAAGTGTCATGGATAAGGCATCAATAGGTTGTTGACAAAATAACGATTTTTCTTTTCCTTTTTCCAGCCATTTTTCATTCCCAATTAGTGATAAATGAGTTTTGTTCGAACTATAAGATTCCAAAAAGTCTAGACTCTTCAGCGCAATTTCTATATAGGCTTGATTTTTAAAATAGACAGCTCCACTATACATTGCCAACGGAATTATAGCGTTATCATATGAAATTTTATCTTCATACCATTGCCAAGTATCATCTGATATTGCTTGGAATGAATTGAAAAAAAAGGCGAGGAAATTTTCGAGGTGCGATTCTAAATCAGCGCGATTTTTATAAACGCTTAAATAGTTAATTATTCCGAGTGCGCTTCCGGCCATTCCTCTTAAATCGTTCATTCCTTCAAAATTAGGCATGGCTTTTAAAAACAACTCGTTTGCAAAAGCCTTTTGATTAATCTGAGGAGCATATTTGACGGTATAACCCAAAGCCCATACAGATCGCCCAAAAGCGTCTTCTGATCGATTATTGGATAAATGATTTTTTGAATAGCTGAGCATATTTACGAAAGTGCCATCCAGATTTTGCATGTAGTTTAGAAAACTCAGAAATTTACCAATCAATTGTTCTGATTCTTTTGTAGCTTCTTGACTATTAAGTTTTAGAGCCATAATCAAAGCTCGGGCATTGTCATCTGTACAATATCCATGTGCATAATCCACTATTGAATAGGTAGCATGCTGAAGTATTCCGGTTGAATCAGATAAATTAGCAAAATGATCTAAAGAAAATTCAGGAAGCTCGCTGAGCAATTTTTCTTCTAAACTTTCTGTTTTAAGATGAATTTTAGAAAGAATTCCATTTGCTTTTTGCAGCGTTTCAATACTTACTTCTTTCCAAGAAATACTTTTTCCATAATCAAAGGCTGTTTGCTGCATCCATTTTAACTTTTCTGGAGAGTTTAGCAAATCAATGGCTTTAGTGGCGAGTTGATCAGGAGCTTCAAAGTCAAATAGAATACCTCTTCCATCATCCAATAATTCCACTGCATGCCAGTAGGGAGTTGATAAAACGGCAGAACCCGAACTAACCGCATAGGTTAAGGTACCGCTGGTAATTTGAGCTTCATTTAGATAAGGTGTTATATAAATATCACAAGCGCTTAAGTAAGTTTTCAAATCTTCTTCATTCACGTATTTATCTAAGAAAAGTACATTTTTATCAACTCCAAGTTCCGAAGCCAATCGTATCAAGGATTCGCGATAAATTTCACCTTCGTTTCTAACAATATGAGGATGTGTTTTCCCTAGCACTACGTATAGAATACTTGGATGATTTTTGCAAATTTCCGGTAAAGCCTGGATCGCAATTTCAATTCCTTTTGATCGACCAATCAGACCAAAAGTCATGAGGATTTTGTGTTTCGACCAACCTAATGCTTCTTTAAAAGCAGCTTTATCTAATAGATCAAATGGAGGAGCGCCATGTTGAATTACTGAAATTTTTTCTCGCGGAATTTCGTGAGAATCTACTAAGATTTTACGCGCATATTTGCTCATCACAACCAGTTGGTCAGAAAAATGAAGCATATTTTCCAAAACTTGTTGTTGATGAAAATTCAGCACTTTAAGCACTGAATGTAAGGTGATAAATAGGGGGATTTTAATATGTGTAAGAAAAAGATTAACAAATAAACCGCATTGTCCGCCATAAATGCCATATTCGTGCTGAATATGACAATAATCATACTTACCTTGATTTATAAGCTCGGCAACTTGTAAATATTCTTCTTTCTTGTTTTGGTGAATACTTCGTTTTACAATCGTCGGATAATTATAATCAACCAAAATATCAGTCATGGCAAAAACATCAATTTCGTTTTTTAAACCCGTTTTTGTATCTAAAGTGCTTAATAAAGATTGAACAAAATTCTGAGTATAAGTGGCTATGCCACATTCTCGTGGCGGATAATTACCAATAACTGCAATTTTCATGAGGTTTTTTTTAATAATTGATGTACTAATGTACAAAAAATCTCATAATCATAACATTAGAAGCAAAATAAATCAGGAAATGAAATGGGAGAATTGTACAGAGGAATGTGTAAACGAGAATAATATCGATTGTTTATTCCGATATTTTGAGAAGTTCTTTTAAGCCGGAATAATGGACAAATAATTCGCCACCTTTTTTAAGTACCGATTTTTCTGCCTCCGTATTTGCTTCTGCATTTGCTAAGCCTAAACTAGCAAATTTCAGAATAGCTTGATGTTTATCGGCATGTGCTCTGATTTGTTTAATCTGATAAACACTTGGCAAATCGCCTACTTCAGGAAATACATCTGTTTGAACCACAATAAAATAGAGTTGCTTGTCTTTTTGAGCAATTATTTGCGGAAATGTCTCTAAATCAGGTTCTACGGAACGTACTTCAAAACCTTGAGCCATCAGCTCTCGGTACATAAAACGCAATCCAAATAGATGTATATCCTTCTTTTCCATTCAAAAAAAATTGAACGCAAAGTTAAGTCTTTTATGTATATTGCTCTTGCAAAAGCACTAGAACTTGTTTTTTATTCTATGAATGTAAATTAGTCCGTTTTTAGAATGATTTTATATTGTTATTCTAATAACAAAAAAAGTTTGTATGCTGCTAAATTCATGTACTTTTGCATTTAATTTTAACTCAATAAAATTGATTATGGATCAAAGGATGAAAAACAATCGCCTTTTTGCTGAGTTTCCCGAAACGACAAGAGAAGAGTGGGAAGCACAGTTAAAGAAAGATTTGAAGGGAGCCGATTACGATAAAACTTTGTTTTCGAATTCGCGCGAAGGGATAAAGATACATCCATTTTATCGTCAGGATAACCCAAAAGAAACCCAATTAGCAGATCAAGCTCCCGGACAGTTTCCTTATTTAAGAGGAAATAAAACGGATAATAACTGGTTAATCCGACAAGATATTTTGGTTGACACTATTAAAAAAGCAAACGAAAAAGCAAAATCAATCACATCAAAAGGAGTAAATTCAATTGGATTTCTTTTTTCTGATCAGGATCAGCCTACGGTTAAAGAGATTGAAATGCTCATGGAGAATATCCATGCAGAGAAAATAGAAGTGAATTTTATGTGCGGCGCGGCTTCTCACAAAGTGGTTGCTATCTATGAAGAACTAGTTGAGCACTATCAGCGAGATACAAATAAAATTCAGGGCTCCGTTGATTTCGATCCACTCATGGCCTATACTTTCAAAGGAAAGTTTTGCCAAACAGAAGAATATGCTTTTAAACATGCCAAACAATTGGTTTATGCAGCAGAATCCATGCCTAATTTTAGAGTTTTGGCAGTGCATGGTGTTAATTTAAGAAACGCTGGTGCTAATGCCGTACAAGAGCTTGCTTTTTCTATTGCTCAAGGTGTGGAATACATTCACCGT
Source organism: Bacteroidales bacterium (assembly GCA_016933745.1). Taxonomy (GTDB): domain Bacteria; phylum Bacteroidota; class Bacteroidia; order Bacteroidales; family UBA12170; genus UBA12170. The sequence continues at coordinate 6,111 of JAFGAK010000257.1, read as the reverse complement.
TTATCCGATTTAGGTTTAACAGTTGATAAAATTGCGCCTCGGATCAAATTCAATTTGGGTGTTGGATCGAATTATTTCATGGAAATAGCTAAGTTGCGAGCTGCTCGATATCTTTGGTCGAAAGCCTTGATAGCATTTGGATTGAAAGACAAGGGCTTAGCAAAAATGAATATTCATTCTACTTCTATTTCTTGGAATAAAACCATTTATGATCCGCATGTAAACATCTTAAGAAACTCAACAGAAGGCATGTCTGCAATCCTTGGCGGAACGGATAGTTTATGCTTGTCGCCCTTTGATATGCATTTTAAAATCCCAAGCGACTTTTCTGAAAGAATTGCGCGAAATCAGCAACATTTATTTAAAGAAGAAAGCTTCTTGGATAAAGTGGTCGATCCTGCGGCAGGTTCTTATTATCTCGAAAGTTTAACCCATTCTTTGGTGACTGAATCGTGGAAATTATTTTTACAAGTGGAAGATTTGGGTGGATATATTGCAGCACTTCGCGAAGGTTTTGTTCAGGAGGAAATTGAAAATGCAGCCCAAAAAAGCCGACAAGAAATGGCTACTCGAAAGGAAATCATCTTAGGAAGTAATCAATATCCTAATTTTACTGAGCGAATAAATAAGATGCTGAATCCTGATTTTTTCGAAGACTTAGATCTCTCTTGTTCCCAACCCGAAATAAAAACCTTGAAACAAGCTCGGTTGAGTCAGGAAATAGAGAAAATTCGTCATCGAACCGATTTATTTTCTCAAAAAGAGGCGCGTCCTAAAGTGTTTATGTTGCCATTAGGAAATAAATCGATGCGGAAAATTAGAGCTCAATTTGCATGCAATTATTTTGCTTGTGCTGGTTTTGAAGTGGAAGATAACAATGGTTTCGATTCAGTTTCAGAAGGTGTTCAGGCCGCATTTAATTCTAAAGCAGATATCGTTGTTATTTGTTCCAGCGATGCGGAATATCCTATTTTTGCCGAAGAAGTTCTTGTGCGTATAAAATCTCATGCAATTACAGTTGTAGCTGGTTATCCAAAGGCTTTGATCGAAGAAATTAAAGCGAGCGGAATAAGCCATTTTATCCATGCAAAATCAAATATTGTCGAAGATTTAAAAAAATACCAACAACTTTTAGGTATTGAATAAGCGAAATTAATATGAAACCAGATTTTAAGAACATCAATATTAGTCAACCCGAATCGGATCATAAAGCATTGGATTCCATGCCACAAGCCTGGAATACGGCTGAAGGTATTGAAGTAAAACCAATTTATACGATCGAAAGTGTTGCCCATTTAGAACACCTGAATTATGCAGCCGGAATTCCGCCCTTCTTGCGTGGACCCTATTCAGGAATGTATGTTACTCGTCCTTGGACAGTTCGGCAATACGCCGGATTTTCAACTGCAGAAGAATCCAATGCATTTTATCGCCGAAACTTAGCAGCCGGACAAAAAGGTTTGTCCATTGCATTTGATTTAGCTACACACCGCGGCTACGATTCTGATCATAATCGGGTAGAAGGAGACGTTGGAAAAGCAGGTGTTGCGGTAGATTCTATTCTTGATATGGAAATTCTATTCGATCAAATCCCTTTGGATAAAATGTCGGTTTCCATGACCATGAACGGAGCTGTTTTACCCGTTTTGGCTTTTTATATCGTTGCCGGATTAGAGCAAGGTGTTAAATTGGAAGAGTTGAGCGGAACCATTCAAAACGATATTCTAAAGGAGTTTATGGTTAGAAATACCTACATTTATCCTCCTTTGCCAAGTATGAAAATCATTGCTGATATTTTTGAATATACTGCTAAGAATATGCCTAAATTCAATTCGATTTCTATTTCTGGTTACCATATGCAAGAAGCAGGAGCAACTGCAGATATAGAGTTAGCATATACTTTGGCTGATGGCTTGGAATATTTAAAAGCAGGAATCAATGCAGGAATGGACATCGATAGTTTTGCTCCTCGTTTGTCTTTCTTTTGGGGCGTTGGAATGAACCATTTTATGGAAATTGCCAAAATGCGCGCAGCCAGAATGCTTTGGGCTAAAATGGTAAAAAGATTCAATCCGAAAAATCCAAAATCAATGGCGCTTCGGACTCATTCTCAAACTTCAGGTTGGAGCTTAACCGAGCAAGATCCATTTAATAATATTACTAGAACATGCGTAGAAGCACTTGCTGCCGGATTAGGCCATACGCAATCTTTGCATACGAATGCTTTGGACGAAGCGATTGCTTTACCAACCGATTTCTCTGCTCGAATTGCTCGTAATACACAAATCTATTTGCAAGAAGAAACGCATATTACGGAGACGGTCGATCCTTGGGCAGGTTCTTATTATGTGGAATCGTTAACCAAAGAAATAGCTGAAAAAGCTTGGGCACTGATCGAAGAGGTAGAAAGTTTAGGTGGAATGGCAAAAGCCATTGAAACAGGTGTGCCTAAAATGCGTATCGAAGAAGCTGCAGCAAGAAAACAAGCAAGAATCGATTCCAATAAAGATACCATTGTAGGTGTAAATAAATACCGATTGGAGCAAGAAGATCCTTTGGAAACACTCGAAGTAGATAATACTGCTGTGCGCGAAGCACAAATTAAAAGATTAGCTAAATTGCGTGCTGAAAGAAATTCCGATTTAGTGGAAAAAGCATTGAATGCGCTTACCGAAGCTGCACAATCTGGGAACCGAAATCTCTTGGAATTAGCTGTTGATGCTGCTAAAAAGAGAGCTAGCTTAGGAGAAATATCTGATGCTTTGGAAAAAGTGTTTGGAAGATACAATGCAACCATTCGTTCTATATCAGGAGTTTACGCAAACGAAAATAAAGAAGACAAAATGTATTCAGAAGCTGTTAATCTTGCCAATAAATTTGCTGAGAAAGAGGGTCGAAGACCACGAATAATGATTGCAAAAATGGGTCAAGACGGTCACGATCGCGGAGCAAAAGTGGTAGCAACCGGTTATGCCGATATCGGATTCGATGTGGACATTGGTCCGCTCTTCCAAACTCCTGCCGAAGCTGCTCGTCAAGCCATCGAAAATGATGTACATATATTAGGCGTTTCAAGTTTGGCGGCTGGACATAAAACCTTGGTGCCAAAAGTAATTCAGGAACTTAAAGAGCAAGGACGTGGAGATATTATGGTGATTGTTGGAGGTGTAATTCCACATCAAGATTATCAATTCCTTTACGATGCCGGAGCTGTTGCCGTTTTTGGCCCGGGAACCGTTATTTCGGATGCCGCCATTAAATTGTTAAAGCTGCTGCTCAACGAAGCATAATGCTTTTACTTAAAAGTTATTAATCAAAAGTCGTTGAAAAACGGCTTTTTTTTTGCGATAAAAAGAACAGATTTGCCTTATATTTAAGCAAGTCAATTTCGTTCTTAACTCTTAATCGTATCTACTATGGCTAAAGCAAAAAAAATCTTCGTGCTCGATACTTCCGTAATTCTTTACAATCACAATGCCATCAATAGTTTTGAAGATAACGACGTGGCAATCCCAATCACCGTATTAGAAGAACTGGACAATTTTAAAAAGGGTAACGATTCTAAAAATTTTGAAGCTAGAGAATTTATTCGAATCATGGATGCACTTTCTGATAAAGGAACACTACAAAAATGGCAAAAGTTGGATGGTCCTAATTCAGGAAAATTTAAAGTAGTGATGGATAGTAAAATCAGCAACGGATTGAATGCTGAAAGTATCTATGGTTCAGGAAAACCAGATCATCAAATCTTAAATGTGGCGGTTTCTCTTAGCCAAGAATTTCCTCAGCGACCCGTGATCATGGTTACGAAAGACATCAATCTTCGTATCAAAGCCAAAGCTTTGGGTATTATTGCCGAAGATTTTGAAACAGGCAAAATTAAAAATGTCAATGATCTTTATACCGGTAAAGCGGTGATTGAAAATGTTTCGCCCGAAGTAATTGATAAAATGTACAAAATTGGTTATTGCCTTCCTTCTGATTTAGCAATAGAAAAACCTTTGCCAAATCAATATTTCATTCTGAAAAGCGGACGAAATTCCATTTTAGCATTCTTTAATCCCATCGAAGAGAAAATAGAACACATCGATAAGCAACCTGTTCATCGAATTATTCCAAGAAATGCAGAACAAGTGTTTGCTGCTCATGCTTTGTTGAATCCGGAAGTCAAACTAGTTACAATTTCAGGCGTAGCAGGAACAGGAAAAACTCTGTTGGCATTGGCTGCAGCTTTGGAGCAACGTCGCGAATTTAAACAAGTCTATTTGGCTCGTCCTATTATTCCATTAAGTAATAAGGATATTGGATTTTTGCCTGGCGATGCTTTAGAAAAAGTTCGACCTTACATGGAGCCGCTTTATGATAATCTGAAATTTATCAAAAGTCAGTTCGGAGAAAGAGATAAAGAATTTCAGAATATCAATGCGGCTATTGAGAATGAAAAATTGGTGATATCTCCTTTGGCTTATATTCGAGGAAGAAGTTTATCCAATATTTATTTTATTGTCGACGAAGCACAAAACCTAACTCCTCATGAAGTGAAAACAATTATCACTCGAGCCGGAGAAGGGACTAAAATTGTTTTTACTGGAGATATATTTCAAATTGATACACCTTATCTCGATTCTCAATCCAATGGATTATCCTACTTGATTCATAAAATTCATGCACATGATTTGTATGCTCATATTCGCTTAGAAAAAGGGGAAAGAAGCGAATTAGCCAATTTGGCCAACGAGTTGTTGTAAATTAAATAGGTGCTAATTATTTTTAAAATATTAACTTTTTTTAAGAAATAGATAAGTGCTTCATAGTCAATTGATAAATTGGAATAATTCATGCATTTAGTTTAGAATTATTGTGTAAGATATTCGAAAAGTATTTATGTGTTCTTGAATTAAATATCTTTGTCACCGTCAAATGAGGAGGATATTTTATTGGAACTAGCCCTAATAAATACACGTGTGCTAAACGGCAAACGTTTTTATTTTAGTTTTTTAGCCGGAGCGCAACAAGTTTTTGAGCACCAAAACGCGATAAATAAAATCAATGTTTTTCCCGTTCAGGATGGTGATACAGGAACGAATTTGGCTTCTACCATGCGTGCTATTGTGGATTCTCACATTCCAACAGCAAGTTTGAAAGCTACTGCAGAAGCTTTAGCTGATGCAGCATTGGTTGGAGCAAGAGGTAATTCAGGAATTATTTTTGCGCAATTTTTATATGGTTTTAGTAGTTGTATTCAAGATATCGAAGACATTACGGTAGAAAAATTTTCCAATGCACTCAAACAAGCCGTAAAATATTCCTATGAATCGATTAGTAATCCGGTTGAAGGAACAATGATTACGGTCATGCGTGAGTGGGCTGAAGCCATTGATAAATTAAAAGAGTTTATTGATGATTTTAATGAATTGATTGCTGCTTCACTTCAGTGGGCAAAAGACAGTTTAGCTGCTACTCCCGAAAAACTAGAAATCCTTGCGAAGAAAAATGTGGTGGATGCAGGCGGTAAAGCATTCGTTCATTTTTTAGAAGGCATGGTTGATTTTTTCAAGCATGGCGATATCCGAAAAGTATTAGCCAATAGAAATGTGGTTAAAATTGATAATCTGAACGAAAATATTTCACACGAAGACGTTAATTTTAGATATTGTACCGAAGCGCTCATCGTTCTGAATGAAAGTCGTCCCGAATTAAAAGACATTATCAGATCACAAATCGAACATTTTGGTGATTCATTAGTAATCGCAGGCACTTCCAAAAAGATACGCTTCCATATTCATACCGATCAACCGGCTCAGGTATTTCATACCGTTACCGGTTATGGCAATATTACCTATCAGAAGGTAGATGATATGGTCATGCAAAACGATTTGGCAGCAGAAAGAAGATTGTCTACCGGGCTAATAACAGATTCAACTTGCGATTTACCACAAGAAATCATCGATCGTTATCAAATTCAGGTGGTGCCCGTCAAGGTGCATTTTGGAGAGAAATTCTTTTTAGACGGATTAACTTTGTCGCCTTATGAATTTTATAAACAACTCGATAGTTCTGCTATTTATCCAAATACTTCGCAACCTAGTTACCACGATTTTTTGAATAAGT
>JAFGAK010000256.1 GCA_016933745.1 Bacteroidales bacterium | reverse complement strand
TATATGAAACGTTTGGCATTTCGAAGCACTTTCCTGTCAATTTACAAGTACTTTTGATACGAGCTACACCGCTCGATAACCCACTGACTGCCAAATGTTTTATATATGATGTTGTGTGCTGGCTTTATTCTGTCCGCAACTCATAATGAATTGGATTTGAGCAATTACCCTTATGAGCCATAAAGCCATAAGAAGAATTTGCGTCTTTGTCTACCTTGTAAATGATGTATTCGCAACCATCATAGATAATTACAGATACTTTATTTTCAGGAAGATTCTTTATTTCTTGCTCTATAGAATTTTTTTCAGAACTTTCAATCTCTGTTTTATCGTCCTGCAAGTTACAAGATGCTAAAACTATTAAAACCAATATTATAGATGCAAATATTTTCATCATCGTAATTTTTGTTTTAGGAAGATTTGTAAATCCTTGTTTGAACCATAAAGAACTAAAATATCGTTTGGTTCAAGTATGTTGTCAGCAGATGCTACACCTTGAATTTGTGTTTCGGTTTTGGTCTTGCCTAAAATACTTTTTACTTCTACTTTTTTGATAATTGTAAGCACCAACAAATTAAAATCCCTGCGAAAACCCACTTCTAGAATTGTTTTGCCAATATAATCATCAGGAACTTTTGCTTCGATAATGCTGTAATCCTGACTTAATTCAAAAGATTCCACTACATTACTAAGGCACAATTTTTTAGCCCAACGTTCGGCTGTTTCTTCTTCGGGGTGCACAATTTCATCCACTCCAATGGCTTGTAATACTTTTTCGTGTATTGGATTTATAGCTCGGCTTATCAAACGTTTTACTTGCAAGTTTTTTAGTAATGCAGTTGCCATAATGTTTGCTCCCTGGTCTTCTCCAATTGCTACAATTACTACGTCTGTGTCTAAAAGAGGAAGCCCTGAAACTGTAAATTCGTCTGTAGCATCCATACAAATAGTGTGGGAAATTTTTTCCTTGAACAAATCAACTTTCTCCATTCTGGTATCTATGGCGATAACTTCATTGCCTTGTGCTGTGAGTTTTTGCGATAGTGAGGCACCAAAATTTCCAAGTCCTACAACAATATATTTCATAAATCAATCTTTTTAGTTAATCATTATCTCTTCGGTCGGATAGCGATAATTTTTATGTTTTATTTTTTTAAACACTGCAATTACCAGTGACAGCATACTGATTCGACCAACAATCATTACAACTATAACTACAAATTTGCTGGCACCACTTAAGTCGCTTGTAATTCCTAAACTCAAACCAACGGTGCCGTATGCCGAAAAACACTCAAATGCAATGTCCATAAGTTCCTTTTCGGGGTCAAACATATAAATTAACGTAATGGCAAAACCTATAACAACTAATGATAATGTTATTATGGCAAATGCTCTACGTACCGAAATATCTGCTATTTCTCTTCTGAAAATTTCTACTCTTGACTTTCCTTTTGCCAAACTCAAAATATTGAGAATTGCAATGGCAAAAGTACTTGTTTTTATTCCACCACCAGTAGATTGGGGTGAAGCTCCAATCCACATCAAAAGGAAAACCATCATCAGGGTTGGAAATGACATTGCTGCTGTGTCTATGGTATTAAATCCTGCGGTACGTGGTGTTGTTGCTCCAAAAAGCGCTGTTACCATTTTCCCAAATCCGTTGTGTTCTACTAAGGTGTTGTTGTATTCAAGAAAATAGAAAATGATAAAAGACACCAATGAAATAGAAAGGGTTGTAACCAATGTAATTCGACTGTTTAGGTTTAGCACCCAAGGTCTGTATTTGCTTTTTTTTGACGAAAACAAAGAGACAACTTTATATTTCAAGTATTTAAGAATGTTCACTATTATTGGAAAGCCCAAACCACCAAGTACAAACGTGAAAATAATAACCAATTGAAGATAATAGTTGAATCTGAAACCTGTCTCGTACAAACTGTTGGTTAATGTTGAAAATCCTGCGTTGCAAAATGCCGAAATGGAGTGAAATGCAGAGAAAAATAGTTGTTCTGATTGAGAAACAAAATTGCTTGAATCTATAGTTGTGTAAATTAAAATTCCTGCAAATAGTTCTATACCAAAAGTGATGAGAATGATGTACTTTAAAGTCGAAAATACTTCTCCTAATTTCTTTGCACTTGTCATATCGCTCAAAGCAAGTTGGTTTTCGTATGATGTTCCACCTTTAAAAAAGTAACTGAAATAACTTGTAAATGTTAAAATACCCAATCCACCAACTTGAATTAATATCATTATAATAGATTGACCAAACAGTGTAAAATGAGTACCTGTGTCAACAACTACCAAACCCGTTACACATACAGCACTTGTTGAAGTGAATAAGGCATCTAAATAGGAAATGCCATCATATGTAGCATTTGGTAGAATCAATAAGAACGAGCCAATAATAATTATGACCAAAAAACTCAGAATGAAAAGTTGTGCTGGATTTAGAACAGTTCTGTTGAGGTTCATTTTGAGTTCGGAAGACTCCCGAATGAAAGTAAGTAATACAGCAATTTTTATCCAAATGGGATTTTCAAGAAGTAAATCAGTTTCAAATGGTACACCAACAAATAGATACATATAAAATATCCATAGTGTAAATGCAATGGATAAAAGGTCAAAAACAAAAACCTTCCGTTTAAATAATTTGGTGTTCTGAATATATCGGGCAAAGGTTGAAATAATCCCAATCCCAAGTACTACAAAGTAAAAACTATCTATAAGTCGTTGAGAAAAGTCGTTTTGATAAAATCCAAAGTCTGATATAATAGCAATAAGTCCTGTAAAGCTAATCCAAAATGCAATTCTATATAATAGTTTCAAATTTAATTTCATTTTCCAAAAGTATGCATTTTGTTCAAGTTGTTTAATGTTTGCACGGTCGTTTCTTTAGCTTGCACACAACGGATGGCAATAAGAAACGTAGGGCATTTCGAAGCTCCTACCTATCATGTTACCAAGTCGTTTATTAAATGTTATTTCGTTCAAATTTAGCACTTTCCGCCCTATGTTTTTTATTGCGTGTTAGCCACTGCCATTATTCATTTCTTATTCTTCGTAATATATTGAGTCCAAAAATGCTGCTCTTGAATTGCTTACATTTTTTTCTCTCTCGTCCTTTGGTTTTGGATTAATCCACCATTGAGAATCGTAAATTCGTTCAATTATTTCATCCCAGTATCTATCGTAATCAAGTCCTGATTGAACAATTTCAAAGTCTTTGCATAGAGCCGATTTATTTTTGCTGTCAAGACAAACAAAAACATCTGGTCTTTTCATTGCAAGAAGTCTTGTCGCTGTTCCTAAATAATTTCCGTCAAATGTTTTTTTGTAAGATTCTAAAAACCGTTGATAATGAATTTTTGTAATCTGACCAGAAAACGGAATTTCATCAAGGGCATTTGAAATATTTATATCGTTCTCAGCAATTCTATTCTTATAAATCCCAGCGCCTTTCATGCTTCCAAAATACCCCCAATCAACATCACTATCAACTTTCAGGTTATTCGGAATCCCTGCAATAAATTTTCTCTCATCATCTTGCAGTTCTTTAAAAGAATCAGCCTTTTCAAATAGTGATTTAGCAATATTTAATACTTTAAGCCTTGAATCTAAGGAATGATATTGGTCATTATACACCTTTTTCATAAATTCTTTCCAATCCATATTTGCAACGGGAACTAAATAAATCGGCTTAGTCTTTCGCTGTTTTTTTTCTTTCTTTTTTCCATAATTACCTGAAAGACTATTGATTTTCGGTCTATAATTTTCCCAAGTATTTCGATAGTTATTTAATTCATTTTCATTAAATCTTTTTGATTCTTGCCAAACTTGATTTATTGCATCAAAAATGTCTGTAAGAACCTTGTCTGAATCATTGTCTTTTGAACTTAATAATGTTGAAATCTCTGTATTTGAATTAAATGCAGCATTTGTAAAGTTTGCGCTACCAACCAAAACCTCCCAGTCTTTTTCTGAATTATAAAAAAGAAATAGTTTAGGATGGAATGTTCCTTCTGGTTGCATGATATACTTAACATTCTCGACTTTAATAAATGTCTCTATGAAATCAGGGTGTGTTTGATAAAAATGTATTCCAACTAAAATTTTTTCTATTTTGTGTTTATTATCAATCAGCTTTTGAAAAGCCAATGTTGAAGCACTCGCCCATGCTGTCAGCCAGTAATATTTCTCATATGAATCCTGAAGTCTGAGAAATTCCTTTTCTAATCTTTTTGAATCAGTTATTAATTTCATTTTCCGGTGTCTTTTCTTTGGTGTTCGTTAAGATACATTGTTTACAAACGTTATAGATTAGACTTTACACTAAATTAGTTTCTAACCTTACTGATTTTTCTTTAGTTC
>JAFGAK010000255.1 GCA_016933745.1 Bacteroidales bacterium | reverse complement strand
GATCACCAGAGCTTTAAACGTTTTTTTACCTGTTTTGGTATTACAGTTTATAATTTGCCAAGAAGTTATTGATATTGGCTTCGACACGACTTAAAACATTTTCCGCTTCTACTTTAACAAATTTTTCACCGGTTATTTGTTCGTATAATTCGATGTAGCGTTCCGAGACTGAAGAAACAAATTTTTGTGTCATTTCTGGGAGTTTATCACCCTCACGGCCTTGAAACCCATTTTCCATCAACCACTCGCGTACAAATTCTTTGGATAGTTGTCGTTGGGGTTCTCCTTTAGTAAAGCGCTCTTCGTAACCTTCTTTATAAAAATAACGGGAGGAATCCGGTGTATGAATTTCATCGATTAGATAGATTACTCCGTCTTTTTTACCAAATTCATATTTCGTATCTACCAAAATCAAACCTTGTTCTTCGGCCATTTTGCTTCCTCGCTCAAATAATTCCATGGTATATTTTTCGAGCAATTCATAATCTTCAGGAGACACTAAACCGCCTCTTAAGATTCGTGTCTTTGAAATATCTTCGTCGTGGGCACCTTGTTCCGCTTTGGTGGTTGGTGTAATGATTGGAACAGGAAATTTTTGATGTTCGCGCATTCCATCAGCAATTGGAACACCGCAAATTTCACGAGCGCCTGTTTTATAGGTTCTCCAAGATGATCCGGTTAAATATCCCCGAATAATCATCTCAATTGGAAATGGTTCACAACTAACACCAACGGTAACCATCGGATCTGGAGTTGCAATTTTCCAATTTGGAACAATATCTGCAGTTGTATCTAAAAACTTGGCAGCAATTTGATTTAATACTTGACCTTTGTAAGGAATTCCTTCGGGCAAGACTACATCAAATGCAGAAATCCGATCGCTTACGAGCATAACTAATAGCTCTTCATTAATGGTATAAACGTCGCGTACTTTACCTTTGTAAACACCGGTTAATTCCGGAAAATTAAAATCTGACTTTACAATTGTGTTCATTTTAAACAATTTAGGAGCACTTATTTTGAATGGTAAAAATAGACAATATCAATTAATTTTCTGATTTTCTTGATTCATTTTTTGCTAAAAACCCGATTTGGTTTTCTTCCGTTTTGTAAGCAGCAATAATTTTTCCAACCAATGGATGTCGAACAATATCTTTTTCATCAAGGTAAATAATATCGATGCCTTTGATGTTTTTAAGAATTTTTGTCGCTTGAATCAATCCGGATTGTTGCTTTTTTGGTAAATCGATTTGGGTAATATCGCCTGTAACGATAAAGCGTGCGGTTTTCCCCATTCTTGTCAGGAACATTTTAAGTTGATTCTGTGTAGCATTCTGAGCTTCGTCTAAAATAGCAAAAGCATGATCGAGCGTTCTTCCTCGCATATACGCCAATGGAGCTATTTCGATGGTTCCGTCTTCGAGGTATTTTTCCAGTTTTGCAGCTGGAAGCATATCACGGAGTGCATCGTAAAGAGGCATCATGTATGGATCCAACTTTTCTTTCATATCACCGGGCAAAAAACCTAAGCTTTCGCCTGCTTCCACGGCAGGTCGCGCCAGAATCACACGTTTTACTTCTTTATTTTTCAAGGCTCTAACAGCTAAAGCAACAGCAGTATAGGTTTTTCCTGTTCCGGCAGGGCCGATAGCAAAAGTTAAATCGTTGTGCGTAGCAGAAACAACTAGCTTTTTCTGATTTTCAGTTCGCGCTTTGATTAAAACTCCGTTTCTTCCGTGAACTAAAACATCATTGGGTGTAAATGCTTCCAGATCGATCGATTCCTTTAAAGATAAAGAGGTTAAATCTGTTTCGTTGATGGATTGAAATTGCTCGATATGTATCAACACATGATCTAAATAACTTTCAAATGCTTTGATTGCCTTTTCAGGCCCGATTAACTTAATCATTTCCCCACGCACAATAATTTTAATTTGAGGAAACAAACTTCGGATTGTTTCGAGCTTATTTTCGTTGCTGCCAAACAGCACCAGCGGATCATAGCCTTCGATCGACAGGACTTTTTCTCCCATTTATGTTTCTTTAGGTTAGTGTCGCAAATTTCTGAAAAATAACGGCTTCCTCGTCTCATTTTTTTATTTTATTTGAATCTCGACATCCGAGGTTTCCTGAAAAGACGGAATCAATTTTTTGGTATCTTTGAAAATTAAAAGCGTTAAAATTTCTGACAATGCCAATTATAACTTTAACATCTGATTGGGGACTCAAAGATCATTATCTTGCCTCGGTAAAAGGAGCTTTTTTGCGCAGCATTCCTGGTGCAACACTTGTTGATATTTCGCATCAACTTCCTCCCTTTGATTTAAATCAAGCCTCTTTTGTGCTAAAAAGTGCTTACAAAAATTTCCCGGAAGGAAGCATACATATTGTTGGAATTAATACGGAAGCATCCATCGATATGCCACACGTGCTAATCAAATACAAAGAGCATTACTTTATTGGCGCTGACAATGGCATTTTCGCACTCATGTTTGACGATACACCAGAACTTATTATTGAATTAGACATTATTCAAACATCCAATCGATTTTCATTTTCTACCAAAGATGTTTTTGTGCAAGCAGCAATGCATGTAGCAGAAGGCAATGATTTAAGCTTACTTGGCGATAAAAGAGAGGCGTTAACCAATAAAATGTCGTTTAAACCCGTTATAGAAGAAAACCTGATAAAAGGCAAAATTATTTACATCGATGAGTATCAGAATATCATTACTAATATTACAGAACGTTTATTTAACGAAGTGGTAAAAGGGAAGAAGTTTAAAATTTTGTTACGAGCAGGAAATTATCAAATCAATACCATAAGCAAATCGTATGGCGATGTAAGCGAAGGTGAACTTCTTGCTTTATTTGATTCAGAAGATCATTTAGAAATTGCTATCAATAAAGGAAAAACAAGTGGTTTGCTCGGACTTGGCATTGATGATGTAATTCGAATTGAAGTGCTAACTTAACTAGAAAAGAAGTAAAAATTCATGTTGGCTTTATACAAAAAAGAGATTGCTGCCTTTTTGAATACGATTACAGGCTATGTGGTTATTCTTGTTTTTCTATTCATTACGAGTTTATTTCTTTGGATTTTTCCAACCGAATACAATGTCTTAGATTTTGGTTATGCCAACCTCGATTCACTTTTTATGTTGGCTCCCTTTATCTTTCTTTTTTTAATTCCGGCAATTACCATGCGGTTTTTTGCCGAAGAAAAAAAGACAGGAACTATCGAACTCTTATTTACTCGTCCATTTAGCGATTGGCAAATAATTAGCGCCAAATACTTAGCAGGATTTACCTTAGTGCTGATTGCTCTTATTCCTACTTTAATCTATGTTGCAACCATCTATTGGTTTGCTTTTCCCAGTGGAAATATCGATATAGGAATGTTAGTTGGTAGTTATATCGGATTACTCTTTCTAGCTGCCGCTTTTGTTGCCATCGGACTTTTTTCTTCGGCCTTAACCGATAACCAAATCGTAGCTTTTATTGTTGCAATCGGCTTATCTTCTTTTGTTTACCTCGGATTCGATCTCATTTATTCGCTAGAAATAGTTGGATCTTTCGATTTAATTGTAAAATCCTTTGGCATAGCAACTCATTATGCTTCCATACGCAGAGGCGTGATTGACTTACGCGATATTATCTATTTTATCAGCGTTTCGGGCTTGTTTCTTTTCTTTACACACACTTTATTAAGTAGAAGAAAATGGTAACGCAGAACTCTAAAAATAAGTTGAAACAGAAAAGTTTAATCCGACTAGGTGTTGGGATTTTAATCGTATTTCTCCTCAATATAGCTTTGGCAAGATTCTATTATCGAATCGATTTAACTTCAGAAAAACGATATACGATTTCCGATTCAAGCAAAAAATTATTGCAAGATTTAGATGATTACGCTTACTTTAAAGTGTATCTAGAAGGCGATTTTCCGGCAGGATTTAAAAAACTCCGTAATGAAACACGCGATATGCTTGAAGAATTTAAAGCATATAGCAAAAAGGTGGAGTACACGTTTATCAATCCAACGGAAGGAGTAAATACCGAAAAACGAAATCAAAAGATTCAGGAACTCATCGATCGAGGTTTACAACCCACGGAGCTTCATGTAAATAAAAAAGACGGCAGCAACCGAATGCTTATCTTTCCTGGTATCATTCTTTCTTATAAAGGCTACGAAATTCCCATCGAATTACTAAAAACTCAAATGGGTGTTTCGCCCGAAAAAGTCCTCAATAACTCGATCGAAACACTGGAATTTAATTTGGCATCTTCCTTACTCAAATTGGTGAACGACCAAAAGCCAACCGTAGCTTTTTTAGACGGTCACGAAGAATTAAACGGACTAGCTTTGGCAGATATTCTCGAAGAATTCAGTCAGAGTTACCGCCTTGGTCAGGTTAAAATTGATGGACGAATGAGCAGCTTGTTTGAGCTCAAT
>JAFGAK010000254.1 GCA_016933745.1 Bacteroidales bacterium | reverse complement strand
GCTCCGGTATTGCAATTACTTTTTACACTTGTAGACCCTTAATTAATAAATAGTTTAATTGAAAAGGAGGAGGCTTTGTCTCCTCTTTTTTTTATGCTTTACGAGCTATATAAATCAAATTGGAATTTAATTTAGTTGTATCAATTACTTGAAGGGTGCATTTTTGCGCATTAAAAAACGTAACCAATCGCTCTTTGGAAGTAAAAAACAATGCCTTATCATCCGTACTTGTTTTATTAAAACCAATCAACTTTGTGGATTGCCATTCCGAAAATCGAGTACCTTGGTGTTTTTTGTGATTGCTATCAGCTTCGCGAATAATAATCTGCCCATTTGGCTCCAAATTACAGATGCAATTAATTAAAACTTTCTCTTGCTCATTATAGGGCAAATAATGTAAAACATCGCTTAAAACAAAAGCATCTGCTTTTCCGAAGTCAATTGATTGAGCATCTCCTGAAATAAATTGCACTTGATCTTTTGCAAGGTAATTGGCTGCATGGATATGTTGGGCTACTTCTATTTTTTCCTCGTCATAATCAATTCCTAGTATCGTCCTCTTATCAGAAAGAAAATGAAGCATATACGCCATAAATCCATAACCACAGCCAATATCTACTATTTTTGCCTCTTTTGGAATAAGCTCATTAAATAAGGAATAATTATTATCGAAACGTGTTTTAATTCGTGCGTACCATTCCAAAACAGGTCCTTTGTAGATATAATTATTGATTAATTTGCGACGAAAATAGAGCGGAGTTTCAACTTCTTGCTTGAGTAATTCAAATTGCTTCAAATAGAACTGACGGAATGATTTAGAGCGACTTACATAACCGCTTCCAAAATTTAGGTCATGTGGTGAAATTCGATTTAATATTTTCACATGAATTTGTCCTCTTTTCAAGAAATTTTCGCCTTTTGTAATGCAATCGCCCACTCCATGCAATAAAACCGGAAGAATATCGAGTTCCAATTTTTCGGCAAGGTAAAAGGCTCCTTTATGAAAACGCTTGATCTTAGAATCTGCACTTCTAGAGCCTTCAGGAAAAATCATAATCGAATAACCTTTTTTTACTTTGGCTTCTATTAAAGGTAAATTCTCTTCCAATCGATCCAAAACCGGATAAAATTCTGCCATCCGAACTAAAGCCCCGTAAAATGGGTTTTTCTGCACCCAATCGTTTGTCAATAAAATCATTTTAGGATGCAGCATCAATAACAAGACAATATCGATGTGCGATTGATGATTACTAATAATAACAGCAGGTTTTCTAAACTTATCTTTATCTAAACCAACTATTTTTTTGGGGATATGAACAAGAATATATACAATGAATTTGCTACTTAACTGGATGGTTTTATGAAAAATAAATCGTAGATTTTCACTTTTCCCCGGAATTAGTTTAATTAAAACAAATCCGATTATTGTACTCATGAATGTTCCTAAAAGGAAAATAACAAACGTAAAAATGGAGCCTATAAAATCAGACAAAGTCATAGGCAAAACCCGCTGTTTATCTTTCGTATTTATCAGCCAGTTAAACAACCAAGGCTGAATAGTAAAAGCGATTAGCAGCACAGATAACAAACCAATTACGGTTACCAAAGCCATCGACTTAAGCGCAGGATGCTGAGCAAACAACAGAACGCCAATACCTAAAATAGTGGTCAAGGAAGAAAAGAAAATAGACGTTTTAAAAGAATAAAGCACTTTTTTTCCGCTTGCATATTCTTTTACTAATCCATTGGTAATAAAAATACTATAATCGATACCTAAACCAAATATTAAAGTAGAAATAATAATATTTACGATATTGAATGGAATATTTAGCAAAGCCATAATTCCTAAAGTCCAAATCCAACTTAAGCTCATTGGAAGAAAAGTAATGATGCTTAGTTCGATTCGGCCAAAGCTTAAAAGGATAATTCCAAAAACAAGTAACATGGTAATTGTAACCAGTAATTTGAAATCGGCTTTCAAAGCATCTAAAAATCCGGTTGCCAAAAATTGCTTATCAATTACTGAATCTTTAAAACTTGTTTTTTGAAGTGCTTGTTGCAAGTCTTCTCTTTGACTATTTGAAACTTTTATTTGGGTTAAAACGCTGTATCCGTTTTTGTATTTATGAATAAATTCTTTGAGTAAATCCTGTTGAATTAGGGCTCGGTCGATCTCATTCATTGTTTCGAATTGCTCGTCTAATGTTTTAGTAAAATCCGTAAATGTATTTTGCTTGAAACCATAAGTTTGTTCAATTTTACTTAAATTATTCTTTAATTGATTTTTCCGGTCTTCATTCCAAAATTTATTCCATCGTTTCAATCGCACTTTTTGCAATTCCTCCGAAGGCAAAAAGTTCTGAATCTTAGCCACACTCAAATCGATTCCGGATTTCTGGATTTCATCTAAAGCCAAATTCATTTGCTCTGCATTCAATAATGCCGAATCTAAAGTAGAAGCTCTGCTGACTAAAAAAACATTTCGCTGCGAAACAGAACTAATATCATTTAGCTTCGATTCCGCAATTTTCAGCTTTTTCGGCATATAATTGATTGCATTTAAATCGCCTTCAAATCGGACTTGCTTTGAAAAATGATACAAAATTGGAGTCAACAATAATAGAATGATTATTAGAACTTTATCCTGATGAAACGGATAATGAAAAAGCGGCATAAGCCAATCTTTCATTTTGTTTTCTTTTAATTTCTCCTCCCTGAAATTGGGAAGAAATAAAGGAATTAAGATCAAAGAAAATATGGCAGCAAATAAAATACTGATTCCGGCAAAAAGTCCCATATCGCGCAACGCGCCAGAAGAAATAAAGAGTAATCCAAAAAATGCTGCAGCCGTTGTAAGCGCACTTATAAAGATGGGTGTTGAAATATCTTTAAACAGTTGCCGTATTCCGTGTCCGTTTTGTGCATGTGTAAAAATATGAAACACATAATCGATGCTTATTCCAACTAATATAGAGCCCATTCCTAAGGCTATCGC
>JAFGAK010000253.1 GCA_016933745.1 Bacteroidales bacterium | reverse complement strand
TGGTAGTGCGAGCTTTACAACCCGCATCGTATCCCTTAAACGGGGATACGACCGCAACGCGCAATCCCCAACGACTTTTTACTGCAAACCGTTAGCTTGCATTGTAAAAAACCGCACCACGACAACGATATAGATAAATTGATATGGCAAAAACAACATTTTGGGATGTAATTGAAAAAACGATTGAGAAAGTAGGAACACCACTTTCTGCCAAAGAGATTTGGGATAAAGCCAACGAGATTGGAACAATCGGTGATTTTGCAACCAACGGTAAGACTCCGTGGGCTACAATTGCAGCTTATTGCTACGTGGATATTAATAATAACGGAGATGATTCAGTTGTCATTCAAACAAGTGAGAGACCTGCTCAGTTTTTCCTTCGCAGATTAGCGACTAAGACGGATGTGGATAAACTACAAAAACAGAAAGATACCGAGCAGATTAAAAAAGAGAAAGTTGAACCGAAAAAGTTCAATGAGAGAGATTTGCATCCTATTGTTGTTTCTTATGCTTCGGTTGATACACACTTTAAAGCCAGTTTGAAAACTATCTTTCATGAGAACTCCTCAAAAGCAACAAAGGGACAAAATGAGTGGTTACATCCCGATATTGTTGGTGTATATTTTCCATTTAAGGATTACACTTCTGAGACCAGAGAGATACAAGACCATTTAAAAATTAGCTCAATAAAGTTGTTTTCGTTTGAGTTAAAAATCAATTTGAACTTTAGCAATTTAAGACAATCATTTTTTCAAGCAGTTTCAAATTCAAGCTGGGCAAACGAAGGATATTTAGTGACTTTAAACTTGGATGACGACCCAACATTTAGAGACGAAATACGCAGATTAAATAATGCTTTTGGAATTGGATTGATAAAACTAAATGCTGACAATGCTTATGAAAGTGAAATTCTTTTTCCCTCAAAAATAAATCAAGAGATTGATTGGGATACGGTAAACCGATTAGCAAATGAAAATGCTGATTTTAGCGACTTCTTGAAATTGATAACGGAAGATTGTAAATTAGGCAAAGTTAAAAGTCAATATGACAAGATTTTAAAACCAGACGAATTGATTAAATACATAAAAGACAAAGGAATAAACAACGCAAGCTAACACGCGGTATAAAAAATTGCCGGTTCAGTCGGTTATTCAAGGGTTGTAGCCCGCTTCAACTTTTGTGTAACTGGATAGGAAATCGCTCGCAATCGGCAACTTTTCATACCGCCAACGTT
>JAFGAK010000252.1 GCA_016933745.1 Bacteroidales bacterium | reverse complement strand
CACCCTAAAAAGACGTGCAAGCAATGAAATTATTTGGAAAAATTAACTGACTTGATAAATTGTGGAAAAGTTTTGTGGACAACAATTGTCCAATTCATAAAAATAGATTACTTTTGGACAAAATTCGTCCTGAATGGAGAACATAAAGATTCATACAAATTTTGGAGAGCATCTCAGAACTTTGAGAGAAACTGCTGGATTTACTTTGAGAGAAGTTGCATCAACAATAAATGTTGACTCCTCGCTTCTTGCTAAGATTGAGCGTAATCAAAGACCTCCGACAAAACAGCTAATCAAAAACTTAGCTTCTTTTTTTCACACAAATGAGAGAGAATTGCTAATTGAGTTTTTGAGCGACCAGATTGCTTACAAAATTTTGGACGAAGAAGGCGACTTAAATATTTTAAAGGTCGCTGAAGAAAAAGTGTCTTACTTAAAAACTTTGCACAATGGGAATGACTATGACAAGAAATAAAGAGTTGCCAACTTTTTTTGGTGAAGTCTTACTAAAAGGAGAACGTATTGAAAATAACTTTGATAATAATGTTTCTCCAAAAATATTCTATCAACACCCCAATGGACAACTTTGGCAAGGTGATAGTATTCAGTGGTTGAAAACACTACCTAATGAAAGTGTTGATTTAGTTTTTGCAGACCCGCCATACAACATTCGAAAAGCAGATTGGGACACGTTTGAAAGCCAAGAAGAATATATTAAGTTCTCAATGAAATGGATTGAGCAAGCAGCCAGAGTTCTCAAACCGACAGGAACACTATTTATTTGTGGTTTTTCTGAAATTCTTGCTGACTTAAAACACCCAGCATCACGCCTTTTTAAATCATGTCGTTGGATTGTTTGGAACTACAAAAACAAAGCAAATCTTGGAAAAGATTGGGGGAGAAGCCACGAAAGCATTTTACATTTTCGTAAGACAAAAAACTTTACTTTCAACATTGATGAAATCCGTATTCCTTATGGAGAGCATACTTTAAAATATCCGAGCCATCCGCAAGCAGAAACAAGCCAATACGGGAACGGAAAAAACGGAAATCATATTTGGGAGCCGAATTCACTTGGAGCAAAGCCAAAAGATGTTTTAGAAATTCCACAAGACATTATTGAAGTACCAACAACATGCAACGGAATGCATGAAAAAACACCACACCCGACACAAAAACCGGAAGAACTCTTGAGAAAATTAATTTTAGCATCATCAAATATCGGAGATACTATAATTGACCCATTTTGCGGTTCTGGAACCACTCCTGTTTGCTCGGAACAACTTAAACGTAAATGGATGGCTTGCGACCTTTCACCTGAATATTTGGATTGGGCAGCAAATCGCATTGAACTTGTTGAAGAATGGGGCATTGCCAAATGGATTAAATACGATTTTGAAAACCAAAAAAGAAGAAACTCAATAAGATGAATTTAAAACAACTCGTAAGTAAAGCTAAGGACAAAAGTAATTTTACTGACCTAAAAGCATACATCAAGTTTTGTGATGAATATTTAAAATACATCACAGATAATCTGCAAGCAATTATCGTATCACAAAATGAAAATCATTATCAATTTTATCAATATAAAAAGGAAGGTAACTTCCAAATAACTAGACCGATAAATTCCAACTTGATGTATGATTCAAACAGTTTTACAGAATCATCAAAAGAGTTTTTGAAAATATTGCAAAGCATCAAGTCCATTAACAAAAATGATGAAGCTGTTAGAAACATCTTGAACAATGCGACTTACACCATTCAACAATGTGTTGGTTCTGCATTAGACGGCTTGCCTGCTGGGCAATCAAATACAGCACGAAAACTAAACGGTGATTTATTTGAGCATTTTATCCGTTTAATCATTAGAGAAATTGGCATTGACTGCAAATCAGGAACAATTCAAGTTCCGGTAATAGTTGATGGAGAGCCAACTTTCAATATGAGCTACCAACATGACTTAATTATTGAAAAAGATAGTGATGTTAAGGTTATAGGCTCAATTAAAACATCAAGCAAAGACCGCATTGATAAGATATTTATTGACAAATTTCTATACAACAAATTAACAGAAAAGGCGACACCACATATTGCAATTTTCCTGAATGACGTTCAAAGAAAGAACACGAAAAAGGAAAGTGAATACGGTATTAATTCGACTTTTCTTCCCGGACATTTCAAAGGTTATACTGTTAAGCTCAATCCTCTTGATGGAGTTTATTATTGCGACATTAGACCGAATATGCAAACTGAACATATTTTAAAAGACCACATCAAGAAATTTGACAACTTATTAATTGAAGATATTTGGAGATTTTTATAAACAAAAAGACAAAAACAAAAAAGGGCGAAGGCATAACACGCGGTATAGTTAATTGCCGGGGCAGTGGGTATTCGAGCGGCACACCTCGTATCAAAAGTAGTTGTAACTTGACAGGAAAGTGCTTCGAAATCGGCAACTAACCATACCGCCAACCGT
>JAFGAK010000251.1 GCA_016933745.1 Bacteroidales bacterium | reverse complement strand
TACATTAAAATAACAACTGCAGCAGCTCCTGCTACAAAAGCTCCTGCTACAAAATATGGACCGAAAATGGTGGTATCCCAACCCGGACGCAAGGTAGCGGCAAATAACCAAGAAGTAACAGTATGAATACCAAGTGCAACCGGAATGATTAAAATGGCTAAGATTCGAATGGATTTATGTAAAATCTTGTATTGTTCAGGTGTTCCGATCCAACCTAAAGAAAGAATGTTAAAAAGTTGATATTGCCAGATGGGCATATTTTTCAATTTCTTTTTAGCAAATGCTAAATCCGGAATCAATGGAAGATAAAACAGTAAAAGACTAATAGCGACATAGGTGGTAATCACCGTAATATCCCAAACAATTGGCGACTGAATTCTACCATAAATGAATACATTTAGCAAACGATCAGGGCGTCCCATATCGTTTACAATAACTAAACCTGCAACCATAACAAAACCAATTGCCACAATTTCTGCTACTCGCGTTAGCGGTTTTATCCATTTCTGATTTAACAACCCAAGAACGGCACTGATTAGCATACCGACTAAACTGACTGCAACGAAAAATACAAAGTTTGAAATATAAACTCCCCAACTTACATAATCGCGCATGGCAGTTCTCCCGAGGCCATCTCGAAGTTGAAGAAAATAGGCAATGGCATACATTGCGAGGCCAAGAGCCAATAACCACACCCACAAATCTAAACCACCGTGCGATTGCATGGGACGTAAAATATCAGATGCGTACTTATTTATTTTGCTTTTGGCTTCTTCTTTTGATAAAGAATTAGACATATCTTAAGTATTAATTTTCAACAATTTAATTATTCATGTTCCTCTTCCAAAGTGGTTTTCCCTTCGTATTGAAATGGGAATAAACGATTTTTTGCAGGAAGATAATAGACATTGGGTTTTGTTCCGAGTTCAGGTAATAAAGTATAACCTGCATTTTCGCGCACCAAAGTACTAAAACGCACAGTTTCGCCCGTTGTACCATTGGTTACTGAATCTTCGTTCAAATCACCGAAATAATACACTCCATTTGGACAAGCAGAAACACAATAAGGTAATTTACCTTCGCGCAAGCGATCGGCGCTAAACAAACATTTCGAAACCGTTCCTTTTTTCTGAGGAACGTTTAACTCAACGTTGTACAATAAATCATCATCACCTTCTACTTCTTTTGGTTCGAACCAATTGAAAATACGCGCTGAATAGGGACAAGCTGCGATACAAAAACGACAACCGATACAACGCTCATTATCGATTAAAACAATTCCATCTTGGCGTTTAAAAGTTGCATCCACCGGACAAACTTTTGTACATGGAGGATTGTCGCAATGAAAACAAGGTTTAGGCATAAAGTAAGGGGCCGAATCTCGTGCATCTTGCATACGCAAAACATTGATATGATGTTGTTCTTCGCGCAAGTGATGTGCATTCTGACAAGCAGCCATGCACATGCGAGCATTTCTACATTTTGAAAGATCGATTACCATGGTCCAATGTTTACCGGCAATTCCTTCTCTTCCTTGGTGCTGCAACGCAGATTGAAAGCTATCTTTTTCTACCGGACTAAGTGAATTGATATCCACTTCGGCAAGTTCTCCGCTTTCCGTCAAAACTTTAATTTTTTGTTCCGTTTCAGAAAGTGGTTTTGCAGTTGGTACAACTTCGCTATGCTCTTTTCCCGCTTCGTATTTAAAACCGGCAAATGCAGCAGCTCCAGATGCAACAGCTCCCAATCCAATTAGTGAACCTGTTTTTAAAAAATTGCGTCTCGACGTACTTTCCTTGTTTTGCTCAGACATAATTTCGTATTAATTTATTTGTTGATTGCAAAATCGTTGATCATTGGGTTAAATGTGTTAAAACCCTTTGGTGTTCAAAATTAAAAGGAATTCTGATATATTCAAAAATTTAAGTAATTAATTACCTTAATAGATTTTTGTTTGCTAATTTTTTGGTAGAAATAACCTTTTTTTAGATCAAGGAATAATCAACTCCAAACTGGATTGAGCAAAAGCGCCAAAATAACCAATGGCATTTCCCTCTATGGTGGATATTGGATTTCCAGGAGCAATGCTAAATGGTGATCCACTTTGACTTAAAACCAAAAAATAACTGTAGTTCTTTTCATCTATAGAAGACAATTGAACACGAACTGTGTCGTTGGAAGCAATCTCGGCATTCATGTAGAAAGCGTAAGTATGAATTCCATCGTAAAACAAATCGTTGCTCACTACAAATCCATCTAAAAGTTCGTTATTCTTGAAAATATCAAATTTGTAATAATTCTTAATGTTGGCAGGATCTGTATAATGAATTTTTAGCGAGTAGGCTTTTTCATCACTTCCCATAAAACCCCTTTCGGATACCACTAATTCCAGCGAATCGAGTTCAACAATTTGCGGCATTCTTGAGTTGGCATGAATTGTTGATCCTGCATATAAAATATCCAACTGATAATCAACTCCTTCTTTTCCTCTAAAATGCTCTTTTTTATAGATTCCGGTTTCTACTTCGTCGAGTAAAAAGCTATTCCCTTCAGAATCTGATAATCGAACTTCTGCTCCGCTTACTTGTGGGAAGTTTACATTCTCAAAAATCCCAACCGAATTGCTTAATTTTATTTCCGTTTGATCTGGGAAATTACTAACAACGGCATCCACTACCATCCACTCTGTGGCTTTATCCAGCTCTAAATCAATTACTTTCTCGCAAGAACCAAAAAGCAAAAGACTAACAAAAAGAGTGATATAAAGACTTTGTTTTTTCATTAGAAACTGAAATTATACGTGATTGAAGGAATTAATTTAAACAAAGAAAGCTGCACTGCTTCGATCACTTGCGGGTTGTTTTCGTTTGGCTCAAAAGTAATGGAATAAGCATTTTCTCGATTATATGCATTGTAAATGGAGAAATTCCAACTCGATCGAAATCGTTTTTTTTGTTGAACAAAAGTAGAGCTTGCCTCATCAAAAACTTGTTTGTACTCTTTATTTTTTAGGCTAAAGCCGATGTCCAAACGATGATAATTTGGCATTCGATAAGCGTTTCTTGTAGAGTAAAGCAAAATATCCTGTCCGTTAATTTCGTATTTTCCTTCGGGAAAAGTAATTGCATTGCCCGTGTAAAACACCCAACTTCCTGAAAATTGAATTTTATCTGTAAGATTAAACATGGCAACAATGGAAAAATCGTGTGTACGATCTTGTTTTGCCGGATACCAAGCAAAATGGTCTATTTCTTCAAATCGACGTTCTGTGCGAGATAAAGTGTAGCCAAACCAACCGCTTAACCGACCTTTTCTCTTCTTTAAAAAAAGTTCCAAACCATAAGCTCTTCCTTCGCCAAAAACCAAATCGCCTTCCACCATTGGATTTAGTGTTACTTGCGCATCTATTTTATAATCAATGATATCGCTCATTGTTTTAAAATAAGTTTCGACGGAAAATTCGATTGCATTTTGGTTGAAATTTCGGTAATAACCCAAACCAATTTGATTGGAAGTAGATGGTTTAATATTGTTACTGCTAGGCAACCAAATATCTGTTGGAGAATCGCTAGAAGAATTACTCAAAAGATGCATATATTGCTTTGAGTTGGAATAAAACATTTTAAACGAAGAGAACGAATTAATAAGCCAAGCAAGATTAACGCGAGGCTCTAAACCACTGTAGTTAACCACTTTTTCCCAAGGTTGATATTCAGTCGATGCGATGACATCACCAAAAGTATTAAAAGCAGATATTGTACCCGGTCCGAATTGTGTAAAGTTCGAAAATCGCAATCCATAATTGAAACTTAGTTTTGCATTTAATTTGCGTTCATTAGCAATATAAATAGCCGATTCCAACGCATATCGATCTTCTAGTTCCAACGAATTGTACAACTCATTTTGATCGGAATTTAAATCGCCAGGATTCATCGTGTGATGAATCATATCAAATCCAAATTTCCAAGTACTATGATCGTTTTGATAAAATTGATAATCGTGCTTAAGATTATAATCGATGATATTGGAACCTATTTCTACTCGAGTATCTTTAGGTCCGGCCAAAATTTGGTAGCTGTATTTACTAAAGATAATAGATGTATTTGAAAACAATTTAGGATTGTAAATATGATTCCAACGTGTTGTTGTAGTTGCATTTCCCCAGTTAAAACCAAAGTGTTCATCGTAGCCAAATTTATCTCTTCCAAAATAGCCCGAAATAAAAATTCGGTCTTTTTCGCCCAATCGGATATTTCCTTTTAGGTTGAGATCGTAAAAATAAAGTTGTGCATTCTGAATGGCTTCATCCTGCGCAAAAACAGCAAATAAATCGGCATAGGTACGCCGTGCGCTCACAATAAAAGATCCTTTATTTTTAGCAAATGGCGATTCGATTGTTAATCGAGAAGAAATCAATCCAATTCCGCCATTCACAGCAAGCGTTTTGGCATTGCCTTCTTTCATTTTAATATCCAATACCGAAGATAATCGTCCACCAAACTCTGCACCCATGCTTCCTTTGTAAAGTTTCACATCGCGAATTGCATCCGAATTGAAAATGGAAAAAAAGCCCATCATGTGCGAAGCGTTGTAAACAGGAGCTTCATCCAGCAAAATCAGATTCTCATCACTCGTACCACCACGCACATAAAATCCAGAACTTCCTTCGCCGGCAGGTTTTACGCCAGGCGTTAATTGCAAAGTTTTAAAAATATCTTTTTCGCCAAATAAAACCGGAATGCTTTCAATTTCTTTCACGTTTACACTGGTAACAGTCATTTCATTCGATCGCACATTCCGATCTTCTTGTTCCGCAATCACCTCAATTTCATTCAATTCGGCTGTAATCGGAAGCAATTCGATCGTTATTCGTTGATTTGAAGTGAGATGAATGTCGATTTCTTTGGATTGATAACCTATATAACTGTAAACTAAAACATAAGTCCCCGCAGGTAGCTCCAACGAATAAAAGCCATAGGCATTGCTCGAAGCACCAAAGCCAAGATCGGATTTGACGCTTAAACTTGCTCCGGGTAAATCTTCTCCTGTTGCAGCATCGCGAATACTCCCACTAATAATATAATTGCTTTGCTGTCCGTAAACACCAAGTATAAACGAGAGAAAGAAAGCAAAAAAAAGAAAAGGTTTTAAGTGGAATTTAAACAATATCTAAAGCTTAATTTTTATGCAATTTCACAGGAATCCAAAAATTAATGGGTTGACTCATTAAAGCCATTTCGCGCATGCGTTGCGGATCTATATTTTGTTGAGTTTGTGTAGAAGGAACACCATTCATTCCTCTTCCTCTACCTCCGCCTCCACCAGCAGGCATACTCGGGCGTTCGAATGCTCCAGAAACAATTCCTATTGTTAATTGATCGATGTTTTCAATTCCGGCTTTTTTGATTCGATTTAGACTAATTGCGGCAAAATAACTAAGGCTTCCATAATCACCAGGTTTCAAGCCATATGCAAAGCCATCTGCTTTGCTGTTTTTTACATCTTCTTGTTCTTTATTACTCGAAAAAATAGCATATTCAGCTACATCTTTAATTTGTGCTTCCAGATTAATTTTTCCAACCATGGCTGCATTTTCTACTTCGCCTTGGCGAAAAAGTTTCGAATTAAATTGCTGCTCATTTTCGCCTACCGGATAGTTAAACCAAATGTCTTTGGATTTTTTCCCAATCGTATCGACATAAATAAAAAAGCCGGCTTGCATTATTTTAATAACGGAAGGTTTGCTCAATGCCTCTAAACGGATATACAAATAATCATTATCGTTGGATACAGCATAGCGAATTCCACTTTGTCCATCGTAGCCAATGTATTGAATTTCCGTTTGCATTTTAGACTCAGCTACTGACTGATAATATTGAGTTTGCTTACAGCTAAAAGCGATGAGCGCGAAAAACACAAGAACAAATCCAGCTTTTAAAAATTGAAAAATATTCATTTCGATCTAATTAAAGTATTTTTTGAGGTAAATTTTGAACAGCAAATATAGAGAAGCTTCTCCTATTTATCGTTTTTTTAATAAATTTTATGTCCAAAAAAAAACCGACAAATGTCGGTTCTTCCTTTCTATAGATTGCTTTTAGCTTAGTTCGTGTATTACCAAACCACTTCGTAGTTTTGGTTCGAACCAAGTTGTTTTTGGTGGCATGATATTTCCACTATCAGCAATATCAATCAGTTGTTGCATCGATACGGGATAAAGCGCAAAAGCAACTTTCATTTTTCCACTATCTACGCGGTCTTTTAAAACGCCTAAGCCTCTGATCCCGCCAACAAAATCGATTCGTGTAGAAGTACGCAAGTTTTTAATGTCCAAATGCTTGGAAAGAATTTGATCTGACAAAATAGTTACATCTAAAACACCAATTGGATCGGCATCATTGAATGTGCCTTCTTTTGCGGTTAAGCAGTACCATTTTCCATCTAAATACATCGAAAACTCGTGCAATTTTGATGGTTTGTAAATATCTTCTCCTTTTTCAACAACCTCAAAATCGACGTTTAATTTGCTCAGAAATTCCTGATTCGACAAACCATTTAAATCGACAACAGTTCTGTTATAATCGATGATTTTTAATTGATTATCTGGAAAATGCACGGCCAAGAAGAAGTTAAATTCTTCTTCGCCTGTATAATCAGGAAATTGCTTCCGTTTTTCGGCGCCTACCAATGCCGCGGCTGCGGTACGATGATGTCCGTCAGCTACATAGGTAAATGGAACTTTTTCAGCAAATAAGGTTTCTAATTTTTTGTTTAATTCAGTGTCATTGATGGTCCAAAAATGATGACCAAAACCATCTTCGGCCACAAAATCGTAATCCGATTTTTGTTTATCAACAATAGAAGAAACAATTGCATCTATTTCAGCAACAGCTGGATAGGTAAAAAATACAGGTTCGATATTTGCATTATTTATGCGAACATGAATCATTCGATCTTCTTCTTTATCCGGTCTTGTTAATTCATGCTTTTTGATGATTCCGTTTAAATAATCATCAACAGATGCTGCGCCAACAATACCATACTGAGTGCGTCCATCCATGGTTTGGGCATAAATATAAAATTTTGCATCTTGATCTTGAACCAGATAGCCTTTGTTTTTGAAAAGATTGTAATTTTCAACAGCTTTGTCATATACTTCTTGCGAATGCACATCAATACCTTCCGGACAGTCGATTTCGGAGCGAGTAATGTGCAACAAAGAATACGGATTACCTTCTGCCATCGCGGCAGCTTCTTCTGAGTTCAGAACATCGTAAGGCAAACACGCCAACTTAGAAGCTATTTCTTTTGTTGGACGGTAGCCTTTAAATGGTTTTAAAATGGCCATATTTAATTTTGAATTTTATTTAATATCTGAATTAGTAAGTGTTGTGCGAATCTTCTTCTTCATCGTCAAAATCGGCTTGGTCGCCAGAAATAGGATGTTGTGAATTCCGATCTCTTTGTATTGAACCGATTAATGCTCCAAGCATTTTTGTAAGTTCCATTAAATAATTCCTACTGACTTCCTCTTGTTCATCATTAAAATAATCAAGTTTTACGGCAGTAGAAGTAAACATTACACATTGGCGGATTGCTGTTTTTGCTTCTTTTAGATGAAACACAAACTGTGTTTTATTCTTAGAAGAACCTTCTGCAATTTTACCGGCAATATTCATACAGGAATTGGCAAATGATTGAACAAAATGATGACAATCAGCGTTTGGAATGTTTTCAGTATTCACTTGTATCCAAACATAATAATCCAATGCTTTTTGATATACTCGGAGATCTTCAAAGCGAAAAAACGAAGGAGAAAAATTTGAGTTGTTCATAGTTTTAAGACTCGATAAGTGGATATATATTTAGCTCTATGATGCGTTAAATATGGTCTATTTATTAACTTTAAACTGAGTATTTCCTTCTTTTATAAATCCTACAATTTGCTTTGCAGCAGCTACGCCTGCGTTTATATTTGCTTCTGCTGTTTGTGCGCCCATTTTTTTAGGAGTAAAGAAAAAACGTCCTTCAAAACTCTTTTCTATCTCAGTTTTACAGTCTGGTGCTATGTCGCTAAGATACATAAAATCAGAACGATCTGCAAATAATTTTAACAAATCAATTTCGTCAATCACTTCTTTACGAGCTGTATTCACTAATGTAGCTCCTTTTGGCATTAAATTTAGCAACTGATAATTGATCGATTTCTTGGTTTTTTCGTTTGCTGGGATGTGTAAACTGATGTACTGACAAGTGCTGTAAAGCTCCTCTACAGAATGAACAACTTTAACACCATCTGCTTCGATAGCTTCTGCTTTTACAAATGGATCAAATGCATATACATCCATACCCAATCCTTTGGCCATGGTGGCAACATACTTTCCAACATTTCCATAGGCATGAATTCCTAATTTTTTACAACGTAGTTCGGTACCTGATTTTCCATTGAATTGATTTCGAGCTTGAAAAATCATCATTCCCAAAGCCAGTTCGGCAACAGCATTGGAGTTTTGTCCGGGTGTATTCATTGCAACCACTCCGTTGGCAGTTGCAGCTTCCAAATCGATGTTATCGTAACCGGCACCTGCACGTACAATAATTATCAGATTTTTGGCTGCATCTAAAACTTCTTTACTTGCTTTATCACTTCGAATGATCATTGCATCCGCATCTTTAACTGCTTCAAGCAGCTGCTCATTCTGTGTGTATTTCTCTAGAGTTGTAAATTCAAAACCGGCTTCTTCAATAATTTGTTTTATTTGATCTACCGCTTCAGCTGCAAATGGTTTTTCAGTTGCTACTAATACTTTTGTCATGATATTTATTTTTCGTTTCGTACTAAATTTAGTGCTTTCCTTCAAAATATTTCATTAAAGCAACCAAAGCTTCTACGCTTTCTTTTGGAAGTGCATTATAAGTAGATGCTCTAAATCCGCCAACAGAACGGTGTCCTTTCAGTCCCATCATTCCTTGAGCTGTAGCTAAATCTAAAAATTCTTTTTCAAGATCTTTATACTCATTGTTCATCACAAAACAAATATTCATTCTCGAGCGGTCATCTTCATTTGGAATTGTGGGTTTGAATAATTTGTTGCGATCGATTTCATCGTAAAGAATTTTTGCTTTTTCAATATTTCTTTTCTCCATTTCTTTAACACCGCCTTGCGCTTTTAACCAGCGTAGTGTTTGTAATGCAGAAAAAATTGGCAACACTGGAGGAGTATTAAACATAGACTCTCCATCGATATGGGTTTGATAATTTAAAATTGTAGGAATTGGTCTATCGACCTTTCCTAAAATATCATTTCGAATAATAACAAAGGTAACACCTGAAGGAGCGAGATTTTTTTGCGCTCCGCCATATATCAAAGCATACTTTGACACATCAATCGGGCGACTAAATATATCTGATGACATATCGGCTACCAAAGGCACTTTACAATCAAAATCTTC
>JAFGAK010000250.1 GCA_016933745.1 Bacteroidales bacterium | reverse complement strand
CCCATTTTTCATGTGGTTAACAATGCCTTCGAAAAACTTCATTTTGTTACTCCTTTCAACGATAAAATGATTGATTCTTATACTCAAAAATACTTTAAGTTAATTAATCCAAAGTTTGTTAGAGTGATCAAAAAAGAAGAGGAAATAATTGCTTTTATGATTGCCGTTCCTTCCCTTTCAGAAGCCATGCAAAAAGCAAATGGTTCTTTGTTCCCGTTTGGATTCTATCATATTTTAAATGCGATGAAAAACCCCCAAGTACTTGATCTGTTTTTGATTGGAACCATGCCGGAGCATGAAAACTCAGGTGCTGCAGTACTTCTATTTGCCGAAATTCAAGAAGAAATGCAAAAACAAGGAATTCAATTCATGGAAACAACCGGAATTTTTGAAACCAATCACAATGTGATTAGTAATTGGAAGAATTACGATCATATTCAACACAAAAGAAGACGTTGCTTTATTAAGCCAATTTAAGATACTTCATCATACCAATTACACATAGTAATTCTAAAAATAGTCCAATGCCAGAACAGAAAAAACTTTTTCTTCTTGATGCTTACGCTTTGATTTACAGAGCCTATTATGCCTTAAATAAAAACCCAAGAATCAATTCCAAAGGACTTAATACGTCGGCCATTTTAGGTTTTGCAAATACGCTTTGGGAAGTCATTTCCAACGAAAACCCTGAATATATAGGCGTTGTTTTTGATCCTCCGGGAAAAAGTTTTCGAAATGATTTCTTTCCGGAATACAAAGCAAATCGCGAAAAAACTCCCGAAGACATTAAAATTTCTATTCCTTATATTAAGCAGTTGATAGAAGCATTTAATGTCCCTATCGTGATGGTTGAAAATTACGAAGCAGACGATGTGATAGGAACTCTAGCTAAACTAGCAGAAAAGGAACAGGTGTTAACTTACATGATGACGCCCGACAAAGATTTTGGACAATTGGTTAGCGAAAACATCAAAATATACAAACCGGCTAGAATGGGCAACAAAGCCGAAATATTAGGCGTGGAAGAGGTTTGCGAAAAATTTGGCGTTGAGCGTCCGGATCAAGTAATCGATTTTTTGGGTTTGAGTGGCGATGTTTCAGATAATATTCCTGGAATAGCAGGCGTTGGCCCGGTAACAGCCAAAAAGCTGATTAAACAATTTGATAGTGTTGAAGAATTAGTAAAAAGAACCCACGAAATAAAAAATCCCGGACTTCGCGAAAAAGTGGAAGCCGCCATCGAAAACGCGATACTTTCCAAAAAACTCGCAACCATCGATGTGCATGTGCCACTTGAGTTTAAACTGGAACAATTTAAACTTGAAAAACACGATGAGAAAAAGCTGAAAGAAATTACCATTGAATTGGAATTCAGAACTTTTGCCAGTCGAGTTTTGCAGCAGAGTATCACTCCAGCCGAAGAAAATATTCAAACAGATTTGTTCGGATCGGCAGGAGTAGTCGTGGAATCCGTTGCGCTCGATTATAAAACCTTAGAAACTCAAGCGCATCAGTATGAATTGGTTGATACTCCTGAAAAAAGAAAAAAATTAATCGAAACATTATCATCTGCAATGGCGTTCTGTTTTGATACAGAAACAACCGGATTAGATCCCAACGCAGATGAATTGATCGGACTATCCTTTTCTTACGGATATCACAGTGGTTATTACGTTCCCTTGCCAGTTAATTTTGCCGAAGCAGAGGAGCTTATGCAAGAATTTAAAGCAGTATTCGAAAATGAAAAAATTGGCAAAATAGGTCAAAATATTAAATTCGATATCTCATTCCTGAAATGGTATGGTGTGGAAGTAAACGGTCCTCTTTTCGATACGATGATTGCACATTACTTGCTTCAGCCCGATATGCGTCATGGAATGGATGTGCTTGCCGAAACGTATTTGAATTACAAACCGATGCCCATTGAACATTTGATTGGTAAAAAAGGAAAAGGTCAAAAAAGTATGCGAGATGTTCCTTTGGAATTACTGAAAGAATATGCATGCGAAGACGCGGATATTACCTTGCAATTGAAAGCCGTTTTCGAAACTAAACTGCATGAAGCCGGTTTGCTAGATCTTTTTAATATGATCGAAGTGCCTTTAATTAAAGTATTGGCATCGATGGAAGGCGAAGGGGTTAATTTGGATGTAAAAGCATTGCATGATTTTTCGATCGAATTGGAACGAGAAATTATTCAAATCAACGATGAAATTAAAACCATGGCAGGCGTTCCGTTTAATATTGCTTCGCCTAAACAGTTGGGCGAAGTGCTTTTTGATCATATGAAAATCGTTGAAAAAGCAAAAAAAACCAAATCAGGTCAATATTCTACAGGCGAAGATGTTTTGGCAAAATTAGAACACAAACACCCAATCATTCGCTTAATTTTAGATTTCCGTTCACTCACAAAACTGAAGTCAACTTATGTGGATGCTTTGCCTTTGTTGGTTAATCCTCGCACCAGAAGAATTCATACCAGTTACAACCAAACCGTTGCAGCAACAGGTCGCCTAAGTTCCACCAATCCGAATTTGCAAAACATTCCCATTCGTACGGAAAAAGGTCGAGAAATCCGAAAAGCCTTTGTTCCTCGTAACAACGATTACTTCTTGCTTGCAGCTGATTATTCTCAAATTGAACTACGTATTATTGCCAGTTTGAGCGAAGACGATGCTATGATAGAAGCCTTTAATCAAGGCATTGATATTCATACAGCAACAGCCGCAAAAGTGTACAATATTCCGTTAGAAGAAGTTAGTAAAGACATGCGACGAAATGCTAAAGGTGTTAATTTTGGGATTATATATGGAATATCGGCCTTTGGCTTAGCCGAAAATATTGGTGTTTCGCGTAAAGAAGCCACCGAGATTATTGACAACTATTTCAATAATTATCCAAAGGTGAAACTCTTTATGAATCAGACGATTGCTGATGCAAAAGCAAAAGGTTATGTGGAAACGATTAAAGGTCGACGCAGGTATTTGAACGATATTAATTCCGCTAACGCGATTGTAAGAGGTTTTGCAGAACGAAATGCGATCAATGCGCCAATCCAAGGATCTTCAGCCGATATGATTAAAGTGGCGATGATTAACGTTTTTAACCGAATGCAAGAGAAAAAAATGCGCTCCAGAATGATACTCCAAGTGCACGATGAACTCGTTTTTGATGCGCATCGCGACGAAGTGGAAGACCTAAAAGTATTGGTTGAAAAAGAAATGCGCGAAGCTGTTGAACTCAAAGTTCCAATTGTTGTAGATATGAATACAGGAGAAAATTGGTTGCAAGCGCATTAATAAATGAAACCTGAAAGAGCACTTCGTTGGGCAATTAATACCGCTGCGCTGATGGTTCTTTTAGATCTGTCGGCAGTAAACATTGCTTTACCCGAAATGCGCGCACATTTCAACTTCAGCGTTTCTTATGTTTCTCTTGTTTTGATGATTTCGATGCTTAGCGCAAGTAGTTCGGCATTAATTATCGGAAAAATAAGTCAGCTTGTTCACCCGAAAAAAATGTTGTTTATTGGATTTAGTGTATATGCAATAACTACCTTTTTGAGCGGTGTAACAACACATTTTAATACGTTATTGGTTTTACGTTTTATTCAGGGTTTTGCCGAAGCTGCTTTGTACGTGATTGGTCCGGCTCTTATTAAACGCTATTTAAAGCCCGAAAACCAAGCAAAAGCTTATGGTAAATGGATGATGAGCACCGGAATAGGAATCAGTATGGGTCCGCTTATCGGCGGTTATTTAATAGCAAATTTTGGATGGTCGGCCGTTTTCTTTATCAATCTTCCTTTGGCAATTGCAGGATTGTATTTTACTTTCAAAATGCAGGTTTTTCCGCAAAAAAAACAGAAAGAACATTTCGATATCGTTGGCGCCATATGGAGTTTTTCTTTTTTAGCTAGTTTGATTGCAGCTGTAAATTGGGGCAAATTTACAGCTCAAAATACTTTTTTCGAATATGTATTGTATCTGTTTTCTGTTCTGTTTTTAGGATTGTTTATCCATCGAGAAAAGAACTTTTCTTATCCGATATTGCAATTATCCGTATTTCGCTCACGAAATTTTTGGTTAGCAAGCTTAGGTTTTTTTCTGTTTTTTGTCATCAATGTAGGTTCTCGATTTATACGTCCATTTTATTTTGAAGAGGGAAGAGGATTTCCTTCTGAAATATCTGGCTGGCTTATGATGGTAGCTCCGGCAGTGATGGTAATTCTATCACCAATTACCGAAATATTTCAGCGCTACCTTGGTATTAAAACCACCGTTTTGTTAGGGAATTTATTTTTATTTGTTTCCATGGGGATGTTTAGCTTGTGGAATCAAAATAGTTCCATAGTATTTTTGATTTTATCAATGTTGGTTTTGGGAGTATCGATGGGCTTATTTTACCCAGCAGCCACATTTATCGGAATGCACAGCTTGTCGCCATCTAATTACGGAATGGGTTCAGCAGCAATCTCAACCTCCAAAAGTTTGGGAAAACTAGCAGGCGTTCTTCTTTTTGCTTTTTTGTTTAGCTTTTTCTTGTCAGATACCGATACATTGTTACATAATAAATCCTTCGATGCGCGAATGGAAGCAATTCAGAAAGTGTTTTTATTCGCAACGGCACTATCCTTTATTGCGCTCATCTTTTCCTTGTTTTTTCAATCCAAAACCAAAACTAGCCAAGAGTAATCGCTCTTTCATCATTGATTTTATACGTGGTTATTTCTTGTTTAAGCCAAGAAGAAGATGTAATTTTAGCCATCTAAAAAAAGTATATGGATCGATTAACCAACTCTTTTCCAAAAGAGATACCACAATTAGCAACTCAAAATTTTGTTTCTTGGCACGATGTTGATTTTCAGGGGAATCTCAGCCTTTTTTCGATGTTTAACTTTACGCAAGAAACAGCTTGGAAGCATGCCGAAAAATTAGGTTTTGGCTTTGAGAAATTAGCGAATCAGAATTTAGCTTGGGTTTTGTTTGGAATGCGCATTAAGCGTGTTGGTCATTGGCCGCGGTGGCAAGAAGAATTTAGCATTCAAACACAACCAAAAGGAATTAGCGGAATGTTTGCAAATAGGGATTACCGAATGCTCAATCATCGCAATGAATTGATCGCAATTGGTTCCTCAAATTGGATTGTGATTGAATTGGATAGTAGACGGCCTCAAAGATTAGATCATGTTTTTGATTCGCTCCGATTTGTGGAAAATGTAGAAAACTTGGTGAGTCGATTAAAGCCGAAACCGGAGATTAATCAGTTGCTCAACACTTATCAAGTGAAAGCGAGTGATATCGATTATTACGGACACGTAAACAATGCCAAATACATGTCTTGGCTTACCGATTTATACACTACAGAGCAGTTAGCCAAGCATCCATTTGAAGAGATTCAAGTGAATTTTATGCACGAAACACGCTTTGGTGACGAAATTGAAATTTTTGCTAGTCAAGCAGAAAATAGCGGCAAAGTAAATTATAGAATGCAACGGAAAGCAGATAACACCATCGTGTTATTGGCAGAAATTGATTGGAGATAAATGTCAAATTATGTCTGAGAATAGAAGTTATTCATCGGATTATTTCTCTTACTCACGTCTCAAAACCAGAGCCGTTCAGGTTGGAAATTTAAGGATAGGAGAAAATGCTAGAATCACTATTCAATCAATGACCAACACCAACAGCTTAGATACCGAAGCAACCGTAGCGCAATGCATTCGTATTTTTGATGCAGGGGCAGATTTAGTTCGAATTTCGGTACAAGGAATTGCCGAAGCCGAGAATTTGAAGAATATCAAGCAACAATTACTAGAGAAAGGTTATACAAAACCAATTTCTGCTGATGTGCATTTTAATCCTAAAATTGCAGAAGTTGCAGCAAAGTATGTGGAAAAAGTTCGGATAAATCCAGGCAATTATGCTGAAATTATGAATCAAATAGATGATTCAGATGAACAGTATTTAGAGGCGCTACATAAGATATCGCGAAAGCTAAAGACTTTAGTCCAAATCTGCAAAAAGCACCAAACAAGTATCCGAATTGGCGTAAATCATGGTTCTTTGTCAAAACGGATTTTAAGTCGATATGGTGATACTCCTGAAGGGATGGTAGAATCGGCATTGGAATTTGTGCGTATTTTTGAACAAGCTGATTTTCAGGATTTAATCATTTCTTTAAAATCTAGCAATGTATTAACCATGGTTTATGCCAATCGACTATTAGCGAGCCGAATGCGAGAAAGCGGAAAAGTTTATCCCATGCATTTAGGCGTAACTGAAGCCGGAAACGGGTTGGATGGCCGACAAAAATCGATCGCAGGAATTGCGAGTTTGCTTCAGGATGGAATAGGAGATACGGTTCGGGTTTCACTTACCGAAGCTCCGGAACATGAAATTTCAGTAGTTAAAGAATTACTCAAATGGATTCCTAAAACGATCACAAATCACGCTGAAACCAAGTCAGCATGGTTTAGCCCATTTAGTTATTT
>JAFGAK010000249.1 GCA_016933745.1 Bacteroidales bacterium | reverse complement strand
GTAACGAGCATCAAGGAATTTTCTAGATTTTCTTTGATATTCACTTCGTTTGCTTCAATTCCGATGGCTGCATTGTCGTTAAAAGAAACGCAAGCATCGCCTAATAAACGAGCAGCTTGCAATAGATTGTAAATCATAACCGGTTTAAAAACATTCAATTGGAAATGACCTTGCATCCCTCCTGCTGTGATTGCAGCATCGTTGCCAATTACTTGGGCACAAACCATGGTTAAAGCTTCGTTTTGAGTGGGATTAACTTTCCCTGGCATGATGGATGATCCTGGTTCATTTTCCGGCAAACGTATTTCGCCAATGGAACAACGAGGTCCAGAAGCTAAAACGCGAATATTATTTCCGATATGCATCAAGCTAACAGCCAATGTTTTCAATGCTCCTGAGGTTTCAACAATGGCATCGTGAGCAGATAAAGCTTCGAATTTATTTTCGGCCGTTACAAAAGGGAATCCTGTTAGATCAGCGATGGTTTGAGCCACTTTTACATCGTAACCTTTTGGTGTGTTTAAGCCAGTTCCGACAGCAGTTCCACCAAGCGCTAATTCTGCCAAATGAGGCAAAGTATTTTTCAAGGCTTTAATTCCATGATCAAGCTGAGATACATAACCACCTATTTCATCGCCAAGTGTTAATGGAGTTGCATCCATCAAATGTGTACGACCTGTTTTTACAATATTTTTAAAACTTTCTGCTTTTGCAGCAAGTGTATTGCGTAAAAGCACAACGCCCGGAATGGTTGTTTCAACAATCATTTTATAGGCTGCAATGTGCATTGCTGTAGGAAAAGTGTCGTTAGAAGATTGCGATTTGTTTACATCGTCGTTGGGATGAATCATTGGTTTTCCTTCGCCCAATTTATTTCCTGCCAACACATGTGTTCTGTTCGAAATGACTTCGTTCACATTCATGTTGGATTGGGTTCCGGAACCCGTTTGCCAAATAACCAAAGGGAATTGATCAAACAATTTACCTTCGATAATTTCGTCGGCAGCTTGCTCGATCAACTTTGTTTTTTCATCGGACAAAACACCTAAAGCATTATTAGCAATCGCGGCAGCTTTTTTCAAATAACCAAAAGCTTGAACAATTTCTCTTGGCATCGAACCTTCATCACCAATTTTGAAATTCATTTTTGAACGTTGTGTTTGTGCACCCCAATATTTATCGGCAGGAACTTCAACGGTTCCCATGGTGTCTTTTTCTATTCTGTATTCCATTATCCTATTTTTTTATGTTTGTTATTTGGTTTTGCTTATTCCTATATTTCTTAAAATAATTTTTCCACATTTTCTGCCGGATCGCCAAGAATGGCTTTATCTTCTTTCACTAGTATTGGTCGTTGAACCAGCTTTGGATTTTTCACCAAAATTTCAATCCATTCCGATTTAGAAAACGTTTTTCCTTTGTATTCTTTTTTGAATATTTCTTCTTGTTTCCGAATCATTTCTTCAGGCTCTTTACCTAGTTTCCGCATAACATCCGTCAAACTTTCTATTGTGAAAGGATCTTTGTCTAGATAGTATTTTATTTCGAAATTGCTTGTAAAGTATTGAAGAGCAGCCAAACCGGCTCTTGATTTTTTACATCTTGGATTGTGATAAATGGTAACCATGAAACGTGAAGATTGTAATACAAACTTCAAAATTAGAAAATTATCAGCTCAAAAATGTCGATTTAGTATAAAATAGAATGGTTTTAGAATATAAATAGATCAGCTTTTTTTGATTTTCTCTATGTTTGCAAAAAAGTCAATATGACACTAATCGATTTCTTTGTTTTAATTACAGCCGGCGTAGCAGTTGGATTTGTAAACACTTTAGCTGGTGGCGGCTCTACTATTTCTTTATCCGTTTTGATGTTGATGGGTTTAAGTCCGGCTGTGGCAAATGGAACAAACCGAATTGGCATAGCCATTCAAAATATGGTGGGCGTTAGCAGCTTTAAACAGCAAGGTGTTTTAGAAACCAGAAAAGGATTACTCTTGGCTATTCCAGCCACCTTTGGCTCGATTGCAGGAGCTTATATTGCAGTAGATATTAACGAAACAATCTTTGAACGAGCAATGGCTGTAATCTTGTTAGTGATGCTCATTTTTATACTTTTTAAACCTCAAAATCTAATCAAAGAACAAACGGATTTGGTCAATAAAAAATTAAACTGGAAACAATATCTCCTTTTCTTTTTTATTGGTTTATACGGAGGCTTTATTCATGTAGGTATTGGCTATTTTCTCTTGTCGGCATTAATACTTGGAGCCGGTTACGAATTGGTAAAAGCCAATGCCGTAAAGGTTTTAATCGTTTTGGTATATACACCGTTTTCATTGGCTGTTTTTATTTGGAACGATATGATCGATTATAAAATGGGCTTTTCTTTAGCTATTGGCACTTCAATTGGAGCATTTATCGCTAGTAGAATGGCTGTAAAAAAAGGAGCTGAATTTGTTCGTTGGGTAATTGTGGTGATTATTCTTTTTACATCTGCACATTTATTTGGTATTGTCGATTTTAAGTCGCTATTACAATCCAATCGATAGGAATCTTTCTTTCTTTTTAATTTGTTATTTAAATTGAACTAAATAACGTTTTTACTTAATAAGCTTTTTGTTTTTTTATATATTTGTCATAAGTTAATTACTAATTTATTACTAGCGAATTTAAACAAGCATCATCATTTCTGCTTTTCCTAACGTGAATTCAACTAAATTTTTAGATAAAAGCCCTTTTTTTAACATTAATTAAACTTAACCTTATGATAAAATCACTTTACATTATTTCCTTCTTATTAAGTTATTTTACTTTATCTATCTCTGGCTATGGTCAAGCGAATATGAAGTTTGGCAAGGTACCAATGGAAGATTTAAAGATGACTGTGTATGAAAACGACACGACAGCAGAGGCCGCCATTCTTGGCGAAGAATCATATTACAATATTGGATATACAACCGGAGGTTTTAAACTCATTATGGAGGTTCATCGGAGAATAAAAATCTTACACAAAGACGCAATTGATGCTTGGGGAAACATCACATTCAGTCTGTACGAAAATTCTGGTGGAAAAGAATCATTAGGAAGTTTTAAAGGTTATACATTCAATCTTGATGGGGGAAAAGTGGTTGAAGAAAAAATAGCTTTGAAAGATGCATTTAAAGAACGTTCTTCGGAAAATACATCTACTTATAAATTTACATTCAACAATGTACAAGTTGGAAGTGTCATTGAATACTCTTATAAAATCTATTCTGATTTTTATGGACGAGTACCCAAATTATATTTTCAACGCGCAATTCCGGTTCGTTGGTCAGAGCTTACCTTTGAATACCCGGAGTTTTTTAAGTATAAGTATTTTATGACCGGATCGGAACCTGTTTACAAATCAGAATTCACAAGCGTTAACGAAAGTGTAGGGAGTGGATCCATAGCTAAAACAAGAGATTATTGGGTATTAAAAGACATTCCGGCACTTAAACAATTGTCTTACATGGGACAAGTAACAAATTACCGAACTAAGATTAACTACGAGCTTTATGGCGTTGAAATTCCTGGCAGTGTTTACGAAAACTATTCTGCGAGTTGGGAAGAAATTAACCACGACTTAGTTAAAAGCGAAAGTTTTGGTCAATTGCTTGATCGCTTAGGGCCGACAAAAGAACTTGCAGCAAGTTTAGGTGTTGATACCGCTTCGAATATGGTAAAAATAAATGCTGCAGTTAATTATGTGCAAAGTAATTTCTTGTACAATGAATACACGGGTGTGTATCCATCATCTGATTGGCGCAAAAATTTAAAAGAACAAAAAGGAAGTGCCGCGGAATTGAGTTTTACACTCATTGGAATATTAAAAAACCTCGGAATTAAAGCGTATCCTGTTATTTTAAGCACACGAAATAATGGCGCTATTTTCAGGAGTTTTCCGGCCACCGAAGACTTCAACTACGTGATAACAGCCATCGAATATGAGGGTAAATATCTTTTGGTTGATCCAACTTCGGAATATACAGGTATAAATATTTTACCGGAATATTGCCTGAATGGCGAAGGAATGATGGTGCGCGAAGAAGGTCTCAAATGGTT
The DNA here is from genome assembly GCA_016933745.1 of Bacteroidales bacterium. GTDB lineage: Bacteria > Bacteroidota > Bacteroidia > Bacteroidales > UBA12170 > UBA12170. Next base: position 379 of record JAFGAK010000249.1, on the reverse strand, counting down.
ACCAATTGAAGTTGGAAATCCTTATGATATTACTGAATTTGTTCAATTTAAACTTGACGACGAACTCAAAGTAACGGCTGAATATCAAGCAAAATATGATGGCTATGCAGCTTATAATCTTCGCGAATCTATTAGTGATAATGGTGGTGAAGAGAAATACATATCCGACGCCATGGAAAGCTATAAAGATCAAAATATAGCCAATTACAGTTTCGAAAATTTAGATGATTTGTCACAGCCTGTAATTAAAAAATACACCATTTCTCCAGACGACTATATTGAGGAAATGGGAGATATTTTTCTTTTTAAACCCATTTTATACCCTAACTTTTCTGAAAATCCATTTAAAAAAGACAAGCGTACTTTTCCTGTTGATTTT
>JAFGAK010000248.1 GCA_016933745.1 Bacteroidales bacterium | reverse complement strand
TTTAAAGTATTAATATTCTCTGAAAACATTTTATTTTGGTTTTCGATTATTCTGTTTAATCCTTCTTCAGAGCTTTTAGATGTTTTTTCTTGCCCAGCACTAAATTCATCAATAAATCTATCAATAGTATTATTAATTTTTTCAATAAATTGTAAATTATGTTCATTCGATATTTGAATGGATTCATTTATTTGTTTTAATCGGTCGTTTGTATCTTTAAATCCTTCGATAGAGCTTTGTATGCTGCTAATTAGTTTGTGTTGAAAAATAAGTATTCTAAATTGTTGAAATTATTAAATGAGTTTCCTACATTTAGGTAACAAAACGAAAGAACATACAAAATATAGGGAACCCAAAATGCTTCGTGAAAAATATGAACAAGTAAATTTATTTGAGACATTGCTTCCATTCGATATAACAGAGCTTGATCCTGAGTTACAACGCATTAATGATTTTCTCGACGCCCATCCACAGGTGCTGAGCTGTTTTACCGAGCAAGCCCTCGCACGATCTGAGAATTCAAAAACTCTCGGTCGTCCATCGGAGTCTATTGAATCGATTTTTCGGATGCTTATAATACGACGGCGGTACTTGTTAGGATTTCGAGAAACATCAAAAATGGTCAATGACAGCTTGACATTACGCTATTTCACTCGAGTTTACTACGAGTCGGTTCCGACATATTCGACCTTGTGCCGCTACGATAATCTGCTCTCCGATGACGTGCTCAAGCAGATTAATGACCACATTGTTCAAGGCGCAAAGAAACAAAAAGTGACCAGCGGCAGGAAAATGCGAGTAGACAGTACAGCTGTTGAAGCTGATATTCATTATCCTACTGACAGCGGACTTTTGAACGATTGTATCAAAGTTGTTTCACGACTTGCTAAAAAGTGCAAAGAGTTGGGTTTGGCAACCGGCGAAAAGACGCGCGACTTTACCCGTAGTGCAAAAAAACAGGTACTGCATATCATAAAATACGCTCGAAAGCGATCTGAAGAAGGAAAAGACGAGTTCAAAAATACCTACAGCAAGCTGATAAATATTGCCAAACGCTGCGCCTCAAATGCCACCAGACTAGTCGAATCGATACCCGAAAAATCAATCGGCAAAGCTAAGATAATTCGAAAGCGACTTGAACAAATTATTCCTGTTACACAACAGGTTATTGATCAGGCCACACGACGTGTTCTGAAAGGTGAAAAACTGTCGAGCGATGAAAAAATAGTGAGCATCTTCCAATCCGATATATACACCATTCGAAAAGGTAAGCGTGACAAGGAAAACGAGTTTGGGAAACTTCTCGAAATTCAACAGAGCGACGGCAAGATCATCACCCATTGGACGACTCACAGTTCAAACGTTTCCGATACTGAACGATTCATCCCGGCAGTGGAAAAGCATATAAAAACATTTGGAAGACCGCCAAATCTTGCTGCTGGTGATCGTGGTTACTCGTCAGAAGACAATGAAAAAGATGCTCAGTTACTTGGTGTCAAACGTGTTTGTTTGCCCAAACGAGGTAAAAAGACCAAAGAACGCATCAAATATGAAAAACAACGATGGTTCAAAGCCGCCCAACGTTTTCGAGCCGGTATCGAAGGGACAATCAGTGTACTAAAAAGGAGATATGGATTGAACCGATGCCTAAATCGAGGCGATAACGCTTTTGACCGCTGGAACGGATTAGCAATTATCGCTTATAACTTGGTAACAATCGCAAATGCCTGATAAATATCAAAGAACAAAAGATTAAATGGAATTGAATATCCAAGAGTATATTATAAATTTGTTAATATGCCTTTTTTCAACACAAACTAATTAG
>JAFGAK010000247.1 GCA_016933745.1 Bacteroidales bacterium | reverse complement strand
TAATCGCTTGATTCAATTCCGGAAAGAATGATGTCGTAAGGATTTTCTTTTACATAAGCAGCAATATTTGAAGCTACTTCGTAATCATCACTCGGATTTAAGTTGATACGAATGGCATCATCGGCACCAACAGCTAATGCTTTCCGAATAGTTGGTTCGGAAAGACTTTCACCAACTGTAATAACGGTAATTTGATCAATTTTTCCATTGGATTTTTCTTTCAAATCCAGAGCACGTGTAAGTGCTAATTCGTCCCAAGGGTTGATTACCCATTGAACACCAGTCATATCTACAGCTGTTTTATCACCGCTGAGTTTTATTTTGGTGGTGGTGTCGGGAACATTGCTTAAACAAACTAGTATTTTCATATAAAATATTTTAAAATTTTCAATTTTAAAGAGTTAAAAGTTTTTCGTTCTATTTTCTCAACCTAAAACCCTATCCCATGAGTGATCTCGATATAATAATTTTCTGTACTTCCGAAGTTCCTTCGTAAATTTGAGTCAGTTTGGCTTCGCGCATTAAGCGTTCTACGTGGTATTCTTTCACATAGCCATAACCTCCATGAATTTGAACGGCTTCGGTAGTTACTTCCATGGCGATGTCAGCGGCATATTGTTTTGCCATCGCGCTAGCGGTTCCGTAAGGCTGTCCTTGGTCTTTTAACCAAGCAGCTTTTAAACAGAGATTACGTGCATTTTCTACTTTAACTGCCATCTCTGCTAATTTAAAGGCAATGGCTTGATGGTTAATGATTTCTGTTCCGAAAGCTTTTCTTTCTTTAGCATATTTGGTTGCTAACTCTAAAGCGCCAGATGCAAGTCCTAATGCTTGAGAGGCAATTCCAATTCGTCCTCCTTCGAGTGTTTTCATGGCAAATTTAAAACCGAATCCATCTTCACCAATGCGATTTTCTTTTGGAACTTTCACATCATTGAACATCACAGAATGAGTATCCGAAGAACGCATTCCCATTTTGTTTTCGTGAGGACCAACTGTGATGCCTTCGGAATGGCGATCCACGATGAAGACATTGATGCCTTTATGTCCTTTTTCAGGATGAGTATGTGCAATTAATAAATAGGTGGATGCTGAATTTCCATTGGTAATCCAGTTTTTGGTTCCGTTTACTAAATAATAATCGCCTTTATCTACGGCTATAGTGCGTTGTTTGGTAGCATCTGAGCCCGCTTCCGGTTCAGAAAGTAAGAAAGCACCAATTTTTTCGCCACGGGCCAAAGGTTTCAAATATTTTTCGCGTTGTGCATCTGAGCCAAATTTCTCCAATCCGTAGCAGACTAAAGAGTTATTTACCGACATAATTACTGAAGCAGATGCATCTACTTTTGAAATTTCTTCCATAGCCAAAACATAGGATACGGTATCCATTCCGCCACCGTCCCATTTTTCACTCACGAGCATTCCCATGAATCCTAGTTCGGCAAGATTCTTCACATGTTCTGTTGGATAAATTGCTCCTTCATCGCGTTCGAGTACGTCTTTTATCAATTCGCGCTGCGCATAATCGCGGGCAGCTTGCTGAATCATTATCTGCTCTTCGGTAAATTGAAAATCCATATTTTTTAAATTTAGGTTTTATTTTAGAGGAATAGGTTATCTATTTTCCTGCTATTTATGTTTTATTTTTAGAAAGCTAAAGTATAAAAAAATATTGTATGCATGCATACTATTTTGGAAATTATTTATTCGCTATTTAAGATTTATTTAGATTATTTACGATCCTTAAATGGATCAGTCCGTAGTCGAAGCTTGGATGAATTAATCGAGATTTATTTTGCCTAAACGAGTGAAGCAGATTAAATTGTAAACAGCTGTAAAATTGGCTTTTTAAAATCCATTGCCAAGGGTTCTAATGCGAAAAAGGTGCAACGCTTCTTCCTATTTATTCTTTAAATAGGAATAGATTTCATGTTGGGACTGAATCATGTTCTGGTCGGGTTTTGCTTGTCGGTATTCGTTTATTTTATCAAAATGCAACCATCTTGCTTTCATGTTATCGTTCCATTGGATGGAGAGCATATCCAAAAGTTCTTGCTTAAGTTCAAGGCTTTTGATCGGACAAACGATTTCAATTCGGTGATCGAGGTTGCGCGTCATTAAATCAGCAGATGCTAAAAACACTTCTGTTTCTCCGCCATTGGCAAAAGCAAAAACACGCGAGTGTTCTAAGTATCTATCCACAACACCAATTGCTTCGATGTTTTCAGAAAGACCAAGGATTCCGGCTTTTAAAACGCAAATACCTCGAATAATCAATTTGATTTTAACACCTTTTTGACTCGCTAAATAGAGCTTGTTGGCTATTTTGGTATCGGTGATATTATTTAATTTCAGAATAATCCAAGCTTCTTTTCCTTCTTTGGCTTGCCGTATTTCCCGACTAATCATTTGCATGAAGAAACTACGTATTTTAAATGGAGCCACGCTCATTTCGTTAAAAGAAGGAGCAATGTATTTTGATTCGAAAAGATGAAAAACATTGTTTACATCATCGCAAATTACAGGATCACAAGTAAATAAGCTATCATCGGCATATAATTTTGCTGTTGATTCGTTGAAATTTCCTGTACTGATATTGGAATAATAGACGTTTTCTCCTTTTTCTTTTCTGCGTATTAGCAGCAATTTAGCATGCACTTTAAATCCGGGGATATTCTGAATTACACGAACTCCTTCTTCCTGTAGTTTTTGGGTCCACATAATGTTGGCCTGCTCATCAAATCGGGCTTGTAATTCTAAAAATACGGTCACCACTTTTCCATTTCGTGCCGCATTTATTAATGCGTTCATAATTTTAGAATTTTGCGCAACCCGATAAAAAGTCATTTTGATGGCTCTTACTTTCGGGTCGATTGCGGCTTCGCGTACAAAATTGATTAAATGCTGAAACGTATGATAAGGATAATGCAGAAGCACGTCTTTTTCTTTAATTATATCAAACATGCTATGCATGTCTAAAAAAGACGTATGTTGAAAAGGTGGCATGTCCGGGAAAAGAAGCGATTTATCGAATCCGGAAGAAGGGATCGGGAAATCCATAAAGTCCTTGAAATTATGATATCTACCACCAGCACGCGTGGTATCTGCTTGAGAAATCCCGAATTTAAGTAAAACGCGTTTTAAGAGTTTAGGATCGATATCTTTATCGTAAACAAAGCGCACAGCATCGCCTTTTACACGTTGTTTAACACTTTCGTTTATGATTTCCAAAAAGCTCTTAGATAAATCACTGTCGATGTCGAGTTCGGCATCACGAGTGAATTTAATACTATGACTTTCAAAGGAGTCGAAGCCAAAAATACCAAATATTCTTTTCAGGTTTGCGCGAATAATATCGTCGAGAAAAACGAAATAAATCTTTTCGTCTTCTTGGGGTAAGGTAATAAATCTCGGTAGTTCATCCGTTGGTAACTCAATTACAGCAAATTTTTCTTTTCTTAAATTTTTGCTGCTCATCATTTTAACGGCCAGATAGATGTGTTTATCTTTGAAATGGACTAATCCGGAAACGGTATCAAGCATTAAAGGAGATAAAAAGGAACGAACATTGGCTTTGAAAAAATCTTCGATGTATTGGAGTTGTTTAACACTCAATTCTTTTTCGTTTGGAATAAAGATCTTGTTTTTGGCAAGTTCTTCTAAGATATCATCGTACGCCTGGTTAAACAAAATCTCCTGATCGCCAACCATTTGGTGAACCTCTTTGATGGTTTGACTGATTTCTCTTTTTTGATTTAGATCAATTTTTTTGTAAGCTTTCATGCGGTTTAAAGTGGCCACACGAACCCGATAAAACTCATCCCGATTGTTTGAAAAGATACCTAAAAACCTCAGTCGTTCAATCACGGGATTAGAAACATCTCTTGCTTCTTGCAAAACACGATCGTTGAAGCTAAGCCAGTTTATTTCTCGATTGATGAAGTTTTTTGATGCCATTTTCAGTTGGAGAGTGAGTGTTAGTTAAATTGATTATTCTAGATTTGGATCAGCGATGGATTCACTTTCTTCAGATGCTGTTTCGGTTTCGAATCCGGGTCGCAATCGTCCGTTTTCGCAGATATAGGTTTTGGCAGGAAATTTTTCAAACAAAGAGTAATCGTGCGTTGCCATTAGCACAGCGCAATTATTTTGACTGATATTAAAAAGCGTTTCCATGATACCTTCCGAAGATTGTGGATCGAGATTTCCTGTGGGTTCATCGGCTAAAATAAGAACTGGATCGTTTAGTAAAGCACGCGCAATCCCCAATCGTTGTTGTTCGCCTCCTGATACTTGATGCGGCATTTTGTAGCCTTTATTTTGCAATCCAACTTTCGCCAAAACTTCAATTGCGCGATCTTTCATTGCTTTTTTATCTTTCCATCCGGTAGCTCTCATAACGAAGTATAAATTTTCTTCGATACTGCGATCTTGTAAAAGTTGGAATTCCTGAAATACAATGCCTAATTTCCGACGCAGAAAAGGGATTTCTTTGCGCTTAATTGTTCTCAAATCATAGTCAACAACTTGAGCTTCTCCGTTTGTTAGTGGCAGATCCGCATAAAGTGTTTTTAGTAGACTGCTTTTTCCGCTTCCGGTTTTTCCGATGATATAGAAAAAATCACCCTTTTTAACTTCCAAATTTACTTGTTTTAATACCAAGTAATCTTGTTGAAAGATATCGACATCTATTATGGAAACGATTTTATTTTCCTCCATTGTTCTGCTAAATTTTCAGCTAATTTAGCTGTTTTTTCGATATAAATTATCTTCGCGATAGCTCAGTTTGGATTGTTTTACAGAATTTTAACGGAAGAATTCCGGGAAAAGGAAAAAGATAATCAAACCTAAAAAAGCAGGATTGTAGTTGTTAATCAATACAAGTCCTGCTTTCAATCGCTTTAATGCCAAATCTTTACTTGGCTTGTTTTATGAAACCGCTAGCAATTAATGCAATTCCCCCAAAAATAAATATCATCGAGAAGAAAGCAACTTCTTTTTCTAACCATCCTAGTGCAGTAATTCCGTTTGCCAAAAGAATTCCAAGACCAACGGCTGCCATAAACAATCCGATTTTTAACGAAGAATTCGATTTGTCTTCTTTCTCAAAAGCTGCAGGATCAAGTCCTTTAGCAATCATGGCCATATGAATTTTTTTACGGTTCCCTAAATACACTAATCCTAGAATAAAGGCAAAAAAGCCTAAAGGAACTAATACTTCTACTGATAATAAATCCATTGTTTTGTGTTTAAGGTTGATGACTATTTCTGTTCTTATTGACGCAAAAGAATTCTTGCGGTTACAAATAATGAAAAGCAAAATTGAAAACGATGCATTTTAATCTACATGTCATTTTTAGAAAAGGCATTTAGATGCAAAGCAGATTTTTTCTTTAAAACAAACTAAGCTTGACGTATTTTTTCGGATGTAAACGGATATCTTCCAAAAGCAGATTTAAGTCGCGTGAAGATTTTTCTAAACCAAGATACAGACTATCGTTGTTAACCAACATACCTAAGTTTCCTTCTCCGTTGTTGATTTTATCCATAATACTTTGAAAATCGCTCATCGATTTATTTACGCTGGTGAGCGTTCCGGCAATATTTGCTTTTGCTAAATCATCGCTAATACGATGGAAATTGGTAATGATTCCGTTTAACTTTTCATTGTTATTTTTAAAATTATCGGTAATCGATTCCATATTAGTTAAGATTTCTTCGGCTCTTGTTTTTTCGTCGGCAACAAAACCATCTACGTTTTGAATTAAGCTATCAGCGCCTCCTAAGGTAGATTCCAAGTGAGCAATACTGCTTTTGAGCTTTTCTACTTGTTCTTGGCTCAATACAGCATGCAGACTACTAAGTATTTCATCGATATTGCCAAGTAAATCTTCGGCTCTTTTTTTAAGTGGTCCGATGGTTGCTTCTACTTGCTCGGTAAGACTGGCAGCAAGTTTGGCACTTAAAGTATCGCCATCCATTGCCATTATTTTAGCGCTACCAAGATTTAAATTAACGGCTTTTGTTCCCATTAAATCTGTACTTAAAATTTCGGCATTGCTATCTTTTGGAATCGGAAAATCGATGTGAATACTTAGTCCAACAATAATGGTTCCGTTTTCTGATGGATCGAAATACATTTCGGTTACTTGTCCAACTTGCATTCCGTTTATATATACGGGATTGGCTTTTGCTAATCCACTTACATTTTGATAAACCGCATAAAAAGTTCTGTTATTGGAAAGAAGATCTTGACCTTTTAAAAAGTTATATCCCCAAATAAGTAGAACAGCTCCAACAATAAATAAAGCTCCAATTTTTGTTTCTTTTGAAATTTTCATTTGTGTTTGACCGAATTTTATGCAAAGATGCAAAATTATTTGCGTGATCGCTTAGGCAAATGATTTTCTTAACGTTAAAAAATCCTAAGGATGCCGATTGATTGGGATGAAAAGCAGAGCTTACTGGCTGATTTTTCTTGCTTCGGCTATACTTATTCTTTCTCCTTTATAGATAGCAATAATAAAAGCATCTTTAAATCCGAGTTTTCTTACTTGCGTTTGTAAGTTTACTGCTTCTTCGTAATTGGGAGTGTCGCCGCTAGTATAACGCACCATGCCTTTGTAGTTATAGGTTTTAATTTCAGGCAATTGCTGGTATTTTTTTTCGGTTAAATTCTTTTCTTTCCCTAAACTTAAAAACTGAATTCGATAAGAAACCGTTTCCGTTGTTGGTTTTTCTTTTTCCTTTTGAACGACTTTTCTTGGCATTTCAGTAAGGCCTGCTTTTTGTAATTCCAAAGCATCGTGTTTGCTTTTGTATTCTTTGAATGCATTGTAAATTGCTTCTGCCATCTGGTTTTGTCCTTTCTCAGAAAGTAAGTACTTTTCGTCGATTGGATTGCTCAGGAAACCTAATTCAATTAGAATACCAGGCATAGCTGTTTTATATAAAACCCAAAAACCGGCTTCTTTTACACCTCGATCTGCAACCGCTGTATTTTTTTTAAATTGGGATTGAACAGCATTAGCCATTTCGAGATTTTGGGCTTGAAAGCTGTTTTGAAAAAAATTGAAAATGATATGATTTTCGATGGAACTTGGATCGAAACCTTCGTAATTGGCTTTGTAATCATCTTCGAGTAAAATAGCTGAATTTTCGAGCATGGCAACTTTTAAATTTTCTTCGCTCTTGTGCATTCCCATTACATACGTTTCTGATCCTTTGGGCTGCGAGGAGGGATTGCTATTGCAATGTATCGATATAAATAAATCGGCTTTGCTATTATTGGCAATATTTGCTCGAGTATTTAATGTGGGAAAAACATCTGTTTTACGGGTATAAATTACATTTACATCAGATATATTTTGCTCAATAAGTTTTCCTGCTTTCAGAGCAACCGATAAAACGATGTCTTTTTCTCTGCTATTTTTGCCGGATGCACCAGGATCTTTACCTCCATGTCCTGGATCGATTACAACGCGATCCACTAGGTTTTGACTGTAAATGTCACTGCTAACGAATGTAAGTAATGCAATAACAAGCGCCAACAATGCGTTACTGGTTATAAATCTGAATTTAAAACTCCTGTAGATGTCTTTCATTTTTTTAACGCTTTCTTTTCGTCGGGTTTGTTTATTTTCCTTAGTTTTGACGTTAAAATTATTGAATAACGAGCTTCTCCTAAATCGAACTAAAACAAATTGTTAACGTTTTTATCAACAAGATATTTTAGGGCACTACTTGCCTTGTTTGTATTTATTTTAAGTACAACGATTGCTAATGCCTATGGAATTGCTCGTTCTCCAAGTTCGGAATGGGAACTTTATCATACGCAAATATTCGATATTCAGGAGTTAATTCCAGATACGCTTCAAATGAATGAATTGGTAAAAGATTCATTAAAAATTGATTCTTTAGCCGTTCCACAAAAAGTAAGTCAACTCAATGATATTGTCGATTATAATTCAGGCGATTCTTTGCGCTTTGATATCAAGAATCGAAAAGTGTATCTCTACAAAAAAGGCGTAATCAATTATGAAAAAATTAATTTGGTGGGTGATTATGTTGAAATTGATTTTGATAAAAGTGAATTGTTTTCCAAAGGTATGGAAGACGAAAACGGCAAAGTAACCGGATCACCTGTTTTTAAAGAAAGTGATAAAGCATTTGAAGCAAAGCAGATTAGATACAATTTCGATTCGAAGAAAGGTTTGATTTCCGGCGTTAAAACGGAAGAAGGTGATGGCTTTTTGATTGGTGATAAAGTTAAAAAAATGGCCGACGACGTTACGTTTATCGAAGGTGGACATTATACCACTTGTCAGGCACCAGAACCCCATTATGCTTTTCGCTTTAAAAAATCCAAAGTGATTCCGGGAGATATGATCATAACCGGACCGGTAACTTTTGAAATTGAGGGTGTGCCAACTCCATTAATTCTGCCTTTTGGTTTATTTCCAAACAAAGCAGGCCAGCGTTCGGGAATATTAATGCCCACTTACGGTCAATCGGATATGCAAGGTTATTTCTTAATGAATGGTGGCTATTATTGGTCCTTGAGCGAATATTTTGATTTAAGTTTGAAAGGAAGTGTTTATACAAGAGGAAGTTGGTCATTAAATCCAAACTTTCGATATGTTAAAAAATATGCTTATTCCGGTGCTTTTGATTTTAAATACGGAATCAATATACTTGGAACGGAAGGCTCTCCAGATTATCAGCGAACTAGAGATTTTCGGATTCAGTGGACTCATACTCAAGACGCAAAAGCTCGTCCAAATAGCAAATTCTCAGCCAATGTAAATATTGTTACAGCTACTTTTAACCAGTTTGAACTACAAAATACCTTTGAGAACAAGCTTTCAAATACCTTTCAATCAAGTGTAAACTACTCTACAAGTTTTAATAAAAAGTGGTTTTTAAATTTGAACCTTGGGCATCGTCAAAATACACGGAACGAAACCTTTGAATTGACTTTACCCGAAATCTCCTTAACCGGAACACAGGTTTATCCTTTTCGGAAAAAAGGAAAAGTTGGAAACTTGAAATGGTACGATAATATTTCGTTGAAATATACCATGTCTGCGCGTAATACAGCTTCCATGCCTGACAGTATGTTATTCCAACCAGGAATGAATAAGTATTTTAAAAATGGGATCAAACATACGATTCCTTTGAGCAGCAGTATTAAATTATTAAAATATTTTAGTTGGACCAACTCTGCTAACTTTACAGAAAGATGGTATTTACAATCGTATGATAAGTCATTTATAATTGATGATTACGACGAAGAAGGAAATCCATTGGGTTATGTAAAGAGCGATACGGTTTCCGGTTTTAAAGCGATTCATGAGTACAGCCTATCTTCTAGTTTGAATACGCGAGTATATGGGATGTACACCTTTGGAAGTAAGTTCCCATTAAGAGCTATTCGCCATGTGTTAACACCATCCGTTTCTTTTACCTATCGGCCGGATTATGGGGAATCGAAATACGGTTACTTCAAAGAATATTACGATGAAGAATTGGAGAAATACATCCAATATTCAATTTTCGAAGGCGCTATTTATGGAGCTCCTTCGTCCGGAAAATCGGGGAGTGTTAATATCAATTTAGGGAATAATTTCGAGATGAAAGTAAGAGATCGAAATGATACAATCACAGGAACCAGAAAGCTTGTATTAATTGATAATTTGAGCATCTCTTCAAATTATAATATGGCAAAAGACAGCTTGCGTTGGTCGCCAGTAATGATAAGTGCCAGAACCAAATTGTTTAAAAATTTGGACGTTCGATATGCTACCACACTTGATCCTTACATTTTAGATTCAGCCGGAACGGGAAATTTGAATCAATACGAATGGACGGTAAATAGGCGATTGCTTCGGATGGATAATGCCAATTGGAAAATAGGATTGAATCTTCGTTTGAACAATGAAACATTTCACCCTAAGCAGAAAGGGAAAACCGGTGACGATGATAAGAAAAAAGAAGTTTCTACTCCTTTAATACCTTGGAGCGCTAATGTTTCTTATACGTTTCAATATATCACCAATCATGATTATCTCAATTATGTGTTGGATAAGGAAAAGAAAATTATTCAAACACTTGGTTTTAATGCCAATGTTCAAGTAACTCCAAACTGGAAGATTAGTGTTCGTTCAGGGTACGATTTCCAGAATAATAAATTGTCTTATACGTCGATGGATATCTATCGAGATTTGCATTGCTGGGAAATGCGCTTTAGCTGGATTCCACTCGGAACATGGAAAAGTTGGAATTTTGGAATCAATATCAAATCTTCGATGTTTAAAGATTTAAAACTAGAGAAGAAAAAATCGCATTTAGACAATTAGTCGCTTTTGCTCGCTTTGATAGCTTGGGTTTCCTTTATTTTTAATATTTTCGTGCTAACAAATTAAACGAAACCCAAATCATGAAAAAAATCATTCATACCGATCAAGCACCTAAGGCTCTAGGCCCTTATAGTCAAGCTGTTGAAGCAAACGGAACTTTGTATATCTCTGGTCAAGTGCCAATCGATCCCGCAACCAACAAAGTGGTTGAAGGTGGAATTACTGAACAAACCACTCAGGTGATGAAAAATATTGAAGCCATTTTGAAAGAAGCCGGTTATCAGTTTTCAGATGTTGTAAAATCGACTTGCTTACTCAGCGATATGGCTAATTTTGCTGCAATGAATGCGGTTTACGGTTCTTATTATACCGAAAAACATCCTGCAAGAGCGGCTTTTGCCGTGAAAGAATTGCCACTGGGTGTTTTGATCGAAATAGAAACGGTTGCAGTAAAGTTGATTTAAAATTCTTAAAATTTAGCTATGAAGTAGCCATGCGAATAAAATTTCGCAGCAAATGAAACTAATTATTTCACGGCTTATTCCATCTGACTAATTAAATAAATTATAAAAATAAATACATGAAAAAATTTGGTATTGTTTTGCTTTTGCTTCTAGTTTTTTTGAAGCTGGAAGTAAATGCAAAAGAAGGAATGTGGGTTCCATTATTCCTGCAGCAACTCAACGAAGCAGAAATGCAAAAAATGGGATTAAATATCACAGCAGAAGATATTTTCTCGATGAATCAAGCCAGTTTAAAAGATGCGATTGTTATTTTTGGCGGAGGTTGCACGGGTGAAGTGGTTTCTGACCAAGGTTTGGTTTTGACTAATCATCATTGCGGATACGGCGCCATTCAAAGTCATAGTTCCATTGAGCACGATTATCTTACGGATGGTTTTTGGGCAATGAACAAAAGCGAAGAACTAAAGAACCCGGGTTTAACGGTTACTTTTTTAGAGTTAATGCGTGAAGTTACCTCCGAAGTTTTGGAAGGTGTTAACGAAGAGATGACAGAAGAAGTTCGTCAGAAATTAATCAACGAGAACACAAAGAAAATCATTGCGAATGAACCAATCGTAGAAGGAAATAATGTGATTATCAAACCTTTTTTTAGTGGAAATCGCTTTATCTTATTTGTGTACGATGTATTTAAAGACATTCGGTTGGTTGGAGCGCCTCCTTCAAACATTGGAAAATTTGGTGGTGATACCGATAATTGGATGTGGCCACGTCATACCGGAGACTTTTCGGTGTTTAGAATATACGCAAACAAAGACAATCGCCCAGCCGCTTATGCTGCTGATAATGTCCCCTATAAACCGAAAAAACATCTTAGTATTTCGTTAAAAGGAGCTGAAAAAGATGACTTTACGTTTATTTTCGGTTATCCAGGAACAACCAAAGAATATTTGCCATCAGATGAAATTGCGTTGATTACAGAAGTTGAAAATCCGGTACGGATTAAATTACGCACCTTGCGTCTAAATACCATGAAAGCCGCTCAAGATGCCGATCCAAAAGTACGTATTCAGTACGCCGGAAAAGTAGCTTCCATTGCAAATAGTTGGAAAAAATGGCAAGGCGAAAACAAAGGAATTAAACGATTGGATGCAATCGCTAAAAAGCAAGAACAAGAAAAAGCAATTCAAGCTTGGGTAGAAGCAGATCCGGATAAGAAGGCAATGTATGGAAATCTAATTCCATCATTTAGAGAGTTATATAAAAATATTTCGCCTTTGCGATTAAAATATCAATACTACCGAGAAGCTGGTTTAGGTGTTGAGTTGATCAGTTTTGCAAATCAATTCAGTCGATTAATCGATCTTGCAAACCAAGAAGAGTTGGATAAAGAGAAATTCGATAAAATGGCCATTGGAATGTTAGCAAGAAGCCAAGCTTTTTATAAAGATTATGTATTAGCAATCGATCAACGTGTTGCCGCAGATTTATTAGCCGCATTTGCAAATGCTTATCCTATCCAGGAATTGCCAAAAGCATTGCAACAGATTCATTTAAAATACAAAGGTGATTACAAAGCTTACGCTGATAAATTGATGACAAAAAGCCTGTTTGCAAACGAAAAGCGGATACTTTCCATACTCGAAAATCCAACCAAGAAATCTATTAAGAAATTGGCTAAAGATCCGGCATATATTTTAGCTAAATCTTTAAGTGACTATGGTAGCAAAATCAATGATGAAATTAAAGACATGGAATATCAATCCGAGGCATTGCGCAGAAATTACATGAAACTGCAAATGCTTTACAGTCCTGATAAGACTTTTTATCCAGATGCAAATTTCACGATGCGAATTGCTTATGGTTTTGTTGATGATTATAAACCAAGAGATGCTGTTAAGTATGAATATTTCACCACTTTAGAAGGGATTTTGGATAAAGAAGATCCGGATATTTATGATTATGTAGTCGAAGATAAGCTAAAAGCCTTGCATCAAAACAAAGATTATGGTCAATATGCCGACAAAGATGGAACTATTCATGTTGGATTTACAGCTTCCAATCATACAACAGGTGGAAATTCTGGAAGTCCGGTTTTTAATGCAGATGGACAATTGATTGGAATTAATTTCGATCGAAATTGGGAAGGAACTATGAGCGATTTAATATATGATCCGGATCAGTGTAGAAACATTTCACTCGATATTCGTTATTGTTTATTTATCATCGATAAATTTGCAGGAGCGGGGCATTTAGTAGATGAAATGACGCTGGTTCAATAGAAATCGGATGCGAAAAATACAAAAGCTGCTTAGTCCGGAAATAAATTCCGAATAAGCAGCTTTTTTATTCTGCTTTGATGGGTTTAAAACCTTCGCCTAAAATTTCGTTTGCATTCAATACCGTCAAAAATGCATTTGGGTCAATTTTGTGGATATAATCTTTTAGGATAGCCAATTCGCGGCGACTTACTACTGTGAAAATAATATTTCTATCAGCACCAGAATACATGCCTTTTCCTTGCAAAGTGGTTCCTCCACGATTTAAATCATTCAAGATTTTCAATCGTATTTCTTCGTGCTTTTCTGAGATAATGAAAAGTGTTTTATCGTAATCGATCCCTTGAAGTACTACATCGATAATTTTGCCACTAATAAATATAACAATCCAAGAATAGAGAGGAATTTCCCATCTTCCAAAAGCAGCTAAACCGAGTAATACAATCACTGAATCCACAATAATCATCAATTGTCCAATCGGTAAATGCGTGTATTTTGCAATAATCATAGCAATAATATCCGAGCCCCCCGAGGTCGCTCTCGATTTAAAAACCAAACCCAAACCAAAGCCAATGAGCACACCTCCAAAAATAGTAGATAGTAGTGCATCGTTTTCTACGAGTGGTTCGTAGCCCCAAACAAATTCAAGTAACGAAACCCAAATGGAAGTCGATAAGAATCCAACAATGGTTTTGATTCCAAAGCGTGGTCCTAAAATTTTAATCCCGAGAATAGTGAGTGGAATATCCATCGCTAGCGCAGTCAATCCAATTGGTAGGCCAAAAAGGTGATGCAGGATAATAGCAATACCATAAACACCACCAGGAGCCAATTTATAAGGACTGATGAAAAACACAAATCCGGCGGCCATGATAAATGTTCCCACCAAGATTAATGAATAGACTAAAAACCAATCTTTTGAAAGAAATTTTTCTTTTGTTACAAAGGCCATACTATGTCAATTTTTGAAAATGGCTGCAAAGGTAAAAAATTAAGAAGATTGAACTATACTAGAGCGATTTAATCTGCGTTATTCTCTTTTTGAACAAAAAAGGGCGATAAGGAAGGCTTGTTTATGCACTTTCGCGTAATTTGAAATAAAGAGAATTTTGAATCATTCGTATTTAAGACTCAAGTAAAGTATGGATTTCACATGCTAAAGAAGGAGGAATCAATACGACTTCGAACTTGTTAAAACGAAAAAATGTTTACTTTTACGACTTTAAAAATTCTCAATAAAATTGAAGCAAATTTATGGTATATAGGTTGAAAGCATTCTTGTTATTTTTTGTCTTGTTTTTGTTTCTAGATAAGACAATGGCGCAGCAAGAGCAAACCTATGCACATTACATGTTTCAATCAGCTGTTTTCAATCCATCAACAGTTGGAAATCAATCAAGTATACAGTTAAGTGGTTTAATGCGACAACAATGGGTTGGTTTAGCTGGAGCCCCCGAAACTTTCTTCGTGAATATTCATGCTCCCGTTAGTATTTTGCATGGAGGTATTGGAGCCACCATCATCAATGATCAAATCGGACCTTTTGGTTCAACAGGATTAAAATTAGCGTATGCTTATCGAACTCACTTTTGGTCAGGTGATTTGAGCATTGGATTTTCATTGGGTTTTCTGAATAATACCATAAATTATGGTTATTTCAATGTTACAAACGATCCAATTTTAACTGGCACAGCCGAAGAAAGCGGAATGATTTTTAATTTGGATGCCGGTCTATTTTACGAAGAGAAAAATCATTACTATTTTGGGATTTCTTCCACGCAATTTAATCAAGGACGAATGACACTTGAAGGAGGATCAACTTCGCTGGCACGAAATATTTATGCGCACGGCGGCTACTACTTTAAAGTCCGAATGTTGCCCCAAATAGTCTTCAATCCAACGGTCATGTTAGTCTATACTCAAGGAGCTCCCGTTCAGATAAATATAGGATTTTTAGGTGAATACAATAAAAAGTTTTGGGGAGGCGTTACTTATAGGCATCAGAGCGCATTAGGGATCATTGCAGGATTGTATTTTAAACAATTTACAGCTAGTTATGCCTATGAAATAAACATGACTCCACTTAAGAATGGTGGAAGTCATGAGATAATGGTGGGTTATCGTTTTTTAATTGAAATAGAAAAAGGAAAGAAGAGTTATAAAAATACACGGTATTTATAGAATAATTAATATATTTGTGTTAGATTTGCTAGGTTTTCTGGTATTAATCTCAGACCAATAAGACTACTTAAATATGAAAAAATTATTTGTTTATTTGTTTGTTTTACTTGCTTTTACAGCGTGTAAAAATTCAGGCAAAGGAGAACTAATTGGCGTTCAAAAAAGGTCATCTTTTTATCAATCAGCACCTTACGGTATGGCTTTTGTTCCGTTAGGATCATTTACTATGGGTGCGAGTGATCAAGATATTCCTTATGCACAAGTTCATGAACCAAAGGTGGTTTCTGTTCAATCGTTCTTTATCGATGAAACAGAAATTACCAATAATGAATATCGCCAGTTTGTATATTGGGTGCGCGACTCCATCGCAAGAACCACAATTGCCGAAAAAAGTCCTGAATTAGCAAAAGAGTACAGACGTTTATATAAAAACGATGACCCTGAAACGATTACTGATGATGAAGTGAAGTCTCGCCCATTAAATTGGGATCCTAAAATAGACTGGGAAGCCACCGAGGTGGATGCCAATGGTGATCCAGTTCCAGGAGCAGCAGGATTTTTGGATGATATGTTTATCCAAGGCGATGAACGTTTTTACAGACAACGTCAGATTGATTCAAGGAAGTTGAATTATGCATATTTCTGGATCGATCTACTTGCAGCCTCTAAAAAAGAGTATGCAAAAGATTCAAGAGGTTATGCCGTTGCCGGTGGTAATTTACCTAGTGAACGTGGTGGATTTGCCAACAGACCTCAAGGATTCACTGATAGAAGCGTGTATATCAAAACCGAAGTCATCAATATTTATCCCGATACTTTAAGTTGGATTCACGATTTTACCTATTCGTACAACGATCCAATGGCTAAAAATTATTTTTGGCATCCAACATACGATAATTATCCAGTAGTTGGCGTTAACTGGAAACAAGCAAAAGCATTCTCTTATTGGAGAACAGAGCTGATGAATGCTCACCTCTCCCAAAAGGGACAAGTAGCTGTGAATGAGTTCCGCTTGCCTACTGAAGTTGAATGGGAATGGGCTGCTCGCGGCGGCTGGGATATGAACCCTTATCCTTGGGGTGGACCTTATTTGACCAATGACCGTGGATGTTTCTTGGCAAACTTTAAACCACAAAGAGGAAATTATGTTGCCGATGGTGGTATCCAAACAGTTATTGTTGCACATTATCCAGCAAATGATTGGGGACTGTACGATATGTCAGGGAATGTTTCCGAATGGACTTTAAGTGCATACGATGAATCATCCTATAACTTCTCCTGGGATATGAATCCTAATTATGAATACAATGCAGAAGAAACAGATCCTCCTCAAATGAAGAAAAAAGTAATTCGTGGAGGAAGCTGGAAAGATATTGGTTATTTCTTGCAAGTGACTGCTCGTCAATACGAATACCAAGATACAGCTAAATCTTACATTGGGTTTAGATGTATGCAAACTTACTTAGGACGTATGGCAGGTGATTCACGTAATGCATCAGAAGTTTACAGATAAAATTTTAGGACCATTTAAGAATAAACAAAACCATTAAATTATGAATTTAGGTGAAATTACTAAAAGTCGTGGCTTCAAAAACTTTATGGCCAAACTATATGGTATTGGTGCTGCTGTAGTTATTATTGGAGCCTTATTTAAGAT
>JAFGAK010000246.1 GCA_016933745.1 Bacteroidales bacterium | reverse complement strand
GCGGAAAGTGTTAATACAACACCTAAAGGCAACGCTTTTTTAACTGGAGCTCCTTTTTGACAAATATCCCAAGGTTGATTGCCTTCAAATTGAGATGCAGCTGCTATAAATTTAGTGCCATCCACTACTGAACCACCTCCCACAGCCAAAAGAAAATCGATGTTTTCTTTCTTAACCAATTCGACTGCTTTTAACAGCGTATGATATTGAGGATTGGCTTCGATGCCACCAAATTCAAATAGTGAAAAAGCTGAAAGAGCTTCTTTTACTTGTTGATAAACTCCATTTTTAAAAATGCTTCCTCCGCCATACGTCATTAAAATTCGACTATTCGCAGGAATCTCTTTAGAAACAGAAGCTATGGTATTTTTACCAAATATGATTTTTACGGGATTTTTAAATTCAAAATTGTTCATCGTATCTTTTTGGTCAAATTTACTAATTTTTGAAGCATCACAAACCACAAAAAGGCAAATAATACCAAGCGAGTACTTCATCGATTTGGACTAACTTTCAGAAAGAAAAATGAGATTATGTTTTCGAGTAAACTCGATATTTCCGTTCTTTGCGAAGGATTACTTGAAATAATTCACAATCCTTTTTTGTTTGGGAATTGTTTTTTGAGCATCGATCAGCTTCAATGAGAAAAAAAATAAGCATATTAATCAACCCAATTAGTGGAACCGGAAAACAAGCAAAAGCATTGTCTGCCCTAAAAGAGCATCTGAATGCTACTCTTTTTGACGCGGAGATGAAAGAAAGTTCCAAGAAAGGGGATATTACGAGATTGGCAAAAGAAGCTGTTATTTCGGGTGCAGATGCGGTTATTGTTGTTGGCGGAGACGGAACAATAAATGAAGCGATTCAAGCACTTGTCGGAACTAAAACAGCGCTTGGAATCATCCCGATAGGATCTGGAAATGCTTTGGCTCGTCATTTAAAAATACCTATTTCTATTAAAAAATCGATACAACGAATAAATCTTTTTAAAACCAAACAAGTTGATACTGCCCAACTAAATTCACACACTTTTGTAAGTCTTGCCGGCATAGGATTTGATGCACAAGTGGCAAAAAAATTTAGTTTAGGCAAAAAACGAGGTTTATGGAATTACATCAGGATTACGGTGCGCGAATTTTTCTCCTCTTCAGAAAAAGAATATGATTTGGTTTTGGATGGAGAAAATAGAAGAGCCACTGCGTTTATGATTGTTTTTGCCAATGCCAATCAATTTGGAAATAACCTTGTTATTTCACCTGAAGGAATTATCGACGACGGATTCTTGGATGTTTGTATTGTTAAAAAGCCAAAAATTTATCAACTTCCTACTGTTTTTTATCTC
>JAFGAK010000245.1 GCA_016933745.1 Bacteroidales bacterium | reverse complement strand
ATAAACTTTTTAACCATATTATTCAATGAGATCGAACCTCGAACAATACTTTTTGAAAACTGACTGGTTCCAAAACGCTCTTCCCCTTCATTTTGTCTACTTAAGTCAACGGATGTTTTAATAACTTTCCGAGCTTTCTTAGAAAGAAACAAAGTAATCACCATAACAAAACCAGCAATTAATAAGAAATACACAGGTGTTTTAACAGCTCCTGTTAATCCCGTCATCAACAATGTATTTGGATCTGAGCTAGGATCAGCTATAAAGGTTTTAAATGCCTCGTAACCTGCCAATGGGACTCCGATAAAGTTAACCAAGTCGTTGCCGGCAAATGCCATTGCCAAAGCAAATGTTCCCACCAAAACAATGAATTTGGGGATATTTAACTTAAAGAGCCAACTAAAAACTTGCAAAAGAACGGTCCAAGCAAGAAAACTATATACCAAAAGAACAAAGGTATTTTCACTCACCCAATCAGATAATCCCATTCCATTCCAAAGTTCATACTCAGCATAGCTAGATCCTTTGATTCCTTTTATTAAAATAAAATAGGTTATAGCTGCTATCGCGATACCACCCCAGATAGATCCAAAATATTTGATGTTTTTCTTAAAATTGAATGAAAAAATCAATCGACTAAACCACTGAACAATGGCACCTGTAAAAAAAGCAACAAATACAGAAAGCAAAATTCCAAATATAATACTGAGTGCTTTTGAGGAATTGATAAAATCGGATACTTGTCCGGTTTCACTGTTAATCACTTTTATCATCGCAATTGCAACTCCTGCTCCCAAGAGTTCAAAAACGATGGAAACAGTTGTAGATGTGGGTAAACCAAAAGTATTAAAAGTATCTAGTAAAATTACATCTGTAATCATCACAGCAAAGAAGATGATCATGATCTCGGAGAAATAAAACATTTCCGGATGAAAGATTCCTTTTCGTGCTATTTCCATCATACCACTCGAAAAAGTGGCACCAACAAAAACACCCAAAGAAGCAATAAGCATAATGATTTTAAAATTAGTGACCTTAGCTCCAACAGCCGAATTTAAAAAATTAACGGCATCGTTACTAACACCAACAATCAAATCACTGATTGCCAATGCAAATAATACAATAACTAGTAATAAGTAAATGTTTTCCATGCTTTCAATTTTTGCACAAAATAACGAATTTATAGATTGCTTTAAAACATCCCAATATTAAGCCTATGTTTAGTTTAGATTAATTTAATGTTAAATCTGTTTTTATTAAATAAAGGAGTCCCATTTTTGCTACCAATTTACTTCATGTTCATATGCATAAGCTCATCCGATTCATATTTTTCCATCTTTCGTTTAGTTTTACTTTTCAAACTATGCAATCAGCAAGTCGATTCTGAAAAAAGGTATTCCGCCAAATACTGTGCTTATTTATGCGAATAGACATTCCGGCACAGATCAAGGAACAAGCGTACTTCTTTTTATATTCAAAGGCTTATTTTGGAACAGTTTAATAAAAAAGGCTCGGTAAAACCAAGCCTCTAACTATTTTATTTCTTTTGGTACTCCGGAATTTTTGATGGAGCAACTCGATTACCGTTGTAATACACAACAATAAAGGCATCGCTGAAGCTTCCGGCTCTGAATTTCTCTTTGGCTTCGATAGCCTCTTCCAATGTATCGTAGCCTGTAACAACAAATTTAGACCAACTTCCTGCTAATTTATCAACTAAAATAGGTCCATCGATATCAAATCCATCAATAAGCGCTTGAATTGGGTACATTTGTTTTTTAACAGCAAGAATCTGAACGCCAATCACCAAACCTGATGAAGGAACTGTATTTTCAAGTTTCTCCATCTTGTAGATTCCTGGATGTATTTCGGCATCATAAACAGATTGTTTTTGGGCATCCGTAGTCAATTCAAATACTTCGCTTAAACGCATAGTCTCTGTGTTTTTACACAACACGACTTCTGCATTTTTAACTTTATGCCTTGTCAATAAAATATTTTTTTGCTCTTTGGCTTTCCACATTCGATCGTAACTTCCAACAACATAATTAAAGGTTCCATCATCGCATTTACGCTCAATTACTTGCTGCGAAATTTTATATTCTTTTTGGAGCAAATTAGGATCAATCGGATCTATACTAGTCAAAATCCGAACTTTGTAATCAACTTTATCCGTATTTAACTGGCCCATGATTTCGTCGTGGCGCTCTTGTTCAATGATATTAGCAATGATGGTTTTTTCGTCTTGGGCAACTCTCTGTTGTTCATTCAATTCAGCTTGTTGCAGAGCAGCAGCTTCTTCCTTCGCGTTTTGTGCCTCTAGCTGACTAACATTTGTCACTTCTTTATTTTCACTAGCAGAAGTCACCGCTTCGTCTGCTTTTGCAAGTTCACCTTCAACAGGTTCTTTTGCAACACTAGTGGCGACTAATTGTGAACGTGACAAAGGCTTTCTTCGTTTTTTCTTTTTATCGAATTTATAAGTTAGCCCTATGTAATTATAATTTATATCGTCATGAGTAATCCCACCAACTTTTGCATCGACCATGTCGGACGTAACCACATGCAAATCGCCTTCCACAGTCAAGTATAACTTTGGAGAAATTTCGTACGAAATTTTTAAACCTACCGGGATGGCAAAAGCCCCGGCTTTATCATTTATCACCAAAGCTGAAGTAGAAGTTTTTAGCAAATCAGCATCCCAAAATAAATAGCTTGCCCCAAGTGTCCCGTATAATTGCAAATTCGAACGTGTGTTGCCGGTAAATAACATACCAAGATTTAGTTCTGTTCCAATACCAAAACTGTAAAAATTTGTTTTAAAATTAAAATCCGCAGCGGGTTTGGAACCGGCTAGTTTACCATAGATAAATTGTGATCTCACATTAAAATATTCGCCCAATTCTTTTCCGAACATTCCTCCAAAAGCAAAACCAATTTCTGCAGGTTTGTCAAAGGAAGGAAAATAATCAGCAGAACGTATATCTCCAATAAAAACGGTTGGTCCAAAATTTACATCAACAAACCATTTATCAAAGGAGTTTCGCTGACCGTATGACTGAATGATGAAGGCAAAAAAGAATAACAGGGAAAATAAATAGGCGCGATTTTTTTTCATAGGTTTTATAATATTTCGGTTTTCTTTTTGAGTTCTTATTCGTAATACTTTTACATATTACACAAAGTTCCTACAAATATATAAAATGTTTTAACCAATTTGCGAATGAATTTATATAATTTTGTTCTAAATTACTTAATTGCTTTACACCGCTTATGTTGATTTTAAAATCAAAGCTTTTTTTTCTATTTACTCTACTCATTTTTTTCTCAAATGTTTTTGCACAAGAACCGGTTAAAGTAAAAGCAAAAGCGGGTGATGGCATACATAAATTACTACAGCAAAACGAACTTGATCCAGAAGACTATTACCAAGAATTTATCGAGCTAAACAAGAGCAAATTAATTAAAAATGATCAACTCGTAATTGGACAAACGTATCTCATCCCTGTAAAAAAAGCAAGCTCATCGATCGGTTATGCCATTTTTGGACCTAAATATGCTCAAGTCGACCGGATTGATAATGTTTTACAAGGCGCTGTTTATTATGTTGTTAGCGGACACGGAGGACCTGATCCAGGAGCTGTAGGCAAGCGTAACGGGCATCTATTAACTGAGGATGAATATGCCTATGATATAAGTTTGCGTCTATCTCGAGAACTCATTAAACATGGCGCCGTTGTTTATGTAATTGTTCGGGACCCGGATGACGGAATCCGAGATATCGAATACCTCAACAATGATAAACACGAAACGGTATGGAAAGACAAAGAAATCCCTTTAAACGTAAATAAGAAATTGAGACAAAGAACTCAGGTAGTCAACAGACTTTACGCATCAAATAAAGGCGCCTATCAGCGTTTATTAGTACTCCATATCGACTCTAGGTCGACCACAGAACGAGTAGACGTTTTTGGCTATTACAACTCTAAAAGTTCAGCAGGAAAAAAATTTACCGAGCAACTAATTGATGCGCTTAAAACCAATTATCAAAAGTTTCAACCCAATCGATCATTCGATGGCGTTTCGAAGAGCAGAAATGGTCTTTACCTTTTAAAATATACGCATCCCGTAACAGCATATCTGGAGTTGGGAAATATTCAAAATACCAAAGATCAAGCTCGATTTATTAAAGTTAGCAACCGTCAAGCACTTGCAGAATGGCTAGTAGAAGGATGTATTGCCGACTATCAAAAATAATTTTTCATTTTTCTTAACTTTTTTTCAACAGAAAGTAAAGTGCTTAAAGAAATGTTGTAATTTTGCCGCCGAAATAAAGTTAATAGAACTAATAAAATTAGGGCATAAAAACGTATAAATATTTTGGTAAAACAAAAGTTTATATTACTTTTGCAGCCCGAAAAAAGAAAATTATTTAATACATTGCATATGTACTTAACAACTGATAAGAAGAAAGAATTTTTTAAAGAGCACGGTAAATCAGAACTTGACAGTGGATCAACTGAAGGTCAAGTAGCATTGTTCACCTTTCGTATTGCTCATTTAACGGAGCATTTGAAACTAAATAAGAAAGACAAAGCAACTCAACGTTCTTTGGTTCTTATGGTTGGAAAAAGAAGAAAATTGCTTGATTACTTAAAATCTAAAGATATTGAGCGTTACAGAGCGATTATCAAGAAACTTGGTCTTCGTAAATAATCATATTGATTTTTGGAAAGACCCTAAAAAAAGGCAATTTGTACAATTGCCTTTTTTGGTATTTATATACCGCATCAAAAAATACTGTTTATCTAATTAAAACAAAAAAATTATGTCAAAAATTGGTATTACCAAAACGTTTACGATGGCTGACGGTTCTGAGTATTCTATTGAAACCGGAAAACTAGCCAAACAATCCGACGGAGCTGTTGTCGTTAAACAAGGAAACACCATGATGATGGCGACCGTGGTTTCCAATAAAGAAGCCAAAGACGATGTTGACTTTATGCCATTATCGGTTGAGTACCAAGAAAAATATGCTGCAACAGGAAAATTTCCTGGTGGATTTTTCAAACGCGAAGCTCGCCCATCAGAATACGAAATCTTAATCGCTCGTTTGGT
>JAFGAK010000244.1 GCA_016933745.1 Bacteroidales bacterium | reverse complement strand
CAAGCTTTTATTGACGCAAATAAAATATTCGAACAACTTCCTGCTGAGGATAAAAAACTAACGCAAAAAAATAAAAATGATTTTGAGCACTATCTGAACAATGTACGAAATCGAATTGCGCAATTACTAGACGAAGTAACTCTTTTAAGCGAAAAAGCAGCCAGCGCCGACGATGAAGAAAGCAAAAACACGCTTATGCAGCAAGCAGATGAAAAAGAGCAAATTGCAATGTACCTCATTTTAGAAGAATTTGAAATCATCGCCCAAAGAAACAAACAGAGCTTCCGCAAAAATTCATTGATTATTGAAAAATTACTCAGTCAAAACTTAAGTAAACAAGAAAAAGAATTGATGCAAGCTATCTTTGCCCAAATCAATAATTTCATGCTTGATGCAGAAAACAAACGCGTGAAAGCAGTGCAAGACGAACTTTCTTTCAATGTTAAAAAGATGTTGCTTCAAGATGCCTTTACATTGGAATCGAGTGCTTTGGATTTACAACTGGAAGCCATTCGTATGATGCGAGAAAAAGATGTAGAAAGCATGTTGGCGTATCAACCAAAGAAAGAAAACACAACGTCGCCTCCAGAAATAAAAAACGTCCTAAAATCAGCAGAAATCCTCTTAGCCAAAGACGAAGCTCCAGAAGCGAAAATCATTCCTAAATCAACAGAAAAGCCAAAAGAAAACAATACAATCGCGGAGCAAAAGCAAAAAGAAGAAAAAGCAGCGAGCGAACTTCTCGAAGCTGAACCGATTAAAGCAGCGCTATTAGCAACTGAAGAAGCAAACAAACGAAGAGAAGATTCTGTAAATCAAGCTAAATTAGTTTTAGCTCAGAAACAACAAGTGATGGAAAATCATCCAAAAGAAAACAAAGACGTGCCAATACAAAAGGCTGAAAATCTATCAACAGAAATTGCAAAAATAGCGAATCAAGAAAAAGAGATTGAAATTGAAACAAAGACCGAGCTTACGCTTGCTAAAAAACCAAACACTTCCGATTCCGATACAAAAAAGGTATCCGATTTGCCGCAAATATTTCCGCAAGTAAAATTAGAGCAAGTTCCGACAGGCACTATTTTTACGGTACAAATTGCAGCAGTAGGAAACCTTTTGAGTTCTCAAAATTTCATGAATGTAATCGACCTGTTTACCATCAAAGACAAAGAAAAAGAACTGTATCGATACTTTTCTGGCAAATTTGAATCCATAACCGGAGCTATCATTCGAAGAAATGCACTTCGTCAGCAAGGTTATTCCGATGCATTTATTAAAAGTTGGAAAGCCGGCGAAAATGTAAGTATTCTTGAAGCTGCAGGCCCACTCGATCAAGCAACAACGGAGCTTTTAAATAAAACAACCATCACACTTCCGAGCAAATACAGGAAAATTAATTTTGCGGCTACAAGTATTTCGCAATTAAGTGGTGTTTATTATACAGTACAAGTGGGCGTGTATAGCCGACCTCGATCATCGACTCAATTATTCGGAATCAAACCATTGTATCACAACCGTTTAAACAATGGATATTGGGTTTATTTCAATGGGATTTTTAAAACAATTGCCGATGCAGAAACCAACAAAGATGCCATTCGAACCAAAGGTGTTGCAGATGCTTTTGTTGTTGCATTTAAAGAAGGCGAAAAAGTAAGTGTTTCCGATGCAAGAAAAGCTTTGCAGCAAGGAACAAAAACGCCAAAAGACGAAGACATTGTTATTTTAGAAGATGTTGCAAATGCCGTAGATCAGGAACTTGCTGATGTGATTGGAAATATAGTTACTCCGACCAATGTAAAAAGAGTTTACAAAGTTCAGATTGGCGTATACAGTCGTCCGGTTTCTATGGAAGAAATTCAGAATAAAAT
>JAFGAK010000243.1 GCA_016933745.1 Bacteroidales bacterium | reverse complement strand
GGAAGCCCCAGCCAATTTGGAAAGCCGAGTTTGGGATTCGATACAAGCCAAACAAAATGGCAGAAGAAGAATACTTTTAAGTGCAATTTCTGTAGCCGCTTCTATTTTAATTGCTGTTTTGTTGTTTGTATACAGTAGCAGGCCGATTGCTGGCGAAATGAGTTATCAGGAAAAAGAAGCAGGACTAAAAGAAGCCTTAGCGCTTACTGATAATACTGAAAACCTCCAATACGGAATTGAAATTATTTACGAAGATGAAAGTATCGTTATTTACACTAAATAATACATAAAATGAAAAAATTAGGAATCGTATTCGCGTTGATTTGTTTCGCATTTTTAAACACTCAAGCGCAAGAGAATGACACGACAAATAAAAAAGTGGTCGCAGAAAAAAAGGTCGTTATTAAGGCAAACGAAAAGCCAAAGCCTCTTTTTTATATCAATGGAAAACAGTATGATTATGAGATCATGGAGTTAATCGATCCAAGTAAGATTGCATCCGTTTCGGTGTTTAAGGGCGAGCAAGCCATGAAGAAATACAATGCCGAAAGCGTGATTGCCATTGAAACCAAAAAAAATCCGGAAACAAAAGAAATTGTTATTACGGGAACCAAAGAATACAACGCCAATGGCAAATTGTACGTGGGTATGGATTCCGATAAAGAAGAAGCGGAATATCCGGTCATTCTTATTGATGATGTAGTGGCAACAAAAGAAGATTTGCGTAAGCTCAATACAGATGATATTTTCAGCATCAGCGTCTTAAAAGATGAGCAATCAAAAGAAAAATACAAAACCAAAACAGGAGTTGTATTAGTTATTACCAAGGAAAAGGCAAAAAAATAATCGAACGGTAAATTTGCAGGAAGAAATATAATAAATTAGTGGATTGTTAGCGAAGCATAACAGCAATTCAGATTTCTTTTGAATTGCTTTCGCTTTTTTGAGAAGATAAATCTTAAAGTTATGATGCTAAGAAAGCCGATAAAATATTTGATCTTCCTTTTGCTGATGTTTAGTTTAGGTGCATCTGTAAGCTCATGCAAAGTGGCACGAATGGAAAAGAAAGCCATTCGAGAGGCGGAAAGAAAACAAACCAAAGCAAACAACGAATTCACCAAAGAATACGATAAAAAGTACAAGCATCAAACTAAAATACAGCCCGAGAGACAACGCAAGATGATCGAAAAAAGTCGGAAAAAACCCAAAAATATGGGAAAACCACAACGTCGATTTTTCCTGTTTCGTTGGCTAGGAATTTAGGTTTCTCTCTTTTATTGCGTTATTTTGTTTAACTTTACGTTTTAATCCGGTTTATGGAAGATTTTATTTATCCTTTATTGATATTCGCTTGGGTTGCCTATGGGATTTATTCGGCTGCTAAGAAAAGCAAAGCCAAAAATCTTGCACAATCCTTGCCAAATAAACCCAAAGAAAACCCAATAGAATCATTGTTAGAAACCTTTATTCAAGGCAATACCTCCTATAAAGCACCTGTTCCTCATCCGTATATTGAGGAACTCGAAGAAGAATATGAGGAATGGATAGAAAAAAACACAGCGTTTGAATCCTCCGAATTATATTTAGATATAGTGCCAGAAACCAGATTGGAAAGTACCGTTGATACCTATTCCGGAAGCGACAATGTAGAGTCGGCACTGAATGATGCCGCACTCGCTGATGCTGTAGAGATGAATCGGCTCTATGGATCGAAAGAAGAAACCGAAGACGAAGCGGAATTTGAATTTGATTTACGTCAGGCGGTAATCTCACAAATCCTTCTCGATAGACCGTATAAATAATCGACAGGTTTTCCTACTTGCATTCGTTAATGAACCGCTATTAACTTTAAAGCCTTAAATTTTAATTTATCCTTGTGTAACCGAATAGGCAGTTTTTCGTCCTATGATTGAAAACAAAGTAAAATGGCTTTTCAAGACGACAGTTTTTACATTGAAGAAGTACTAAAAGGTAACACAAGCGCTTATGCCCCCTTAATTGAAAAGCACAAAGCAATGGTGTACACCATTTGTATTAAAATTGTTAGAAAAGCCGAAGAAGCCGAAGAACTTGCCCAAGACACCTTTTTGAAAGCCTTTGAAAAGCTGGATAAGTTTAGAGGAGATGCTAAATTTTCAACCTGGTTGTATCGAATTGCCTACAACGCTGCAATATCGTTTACCAGAAAAAGAAGATTAGAAGTTCATGCACTTGATGATTTTGTTATTTCGAATTATACCGAAGACGAAACCCGAGAAAACCTGGATTTAGTTGATTTAGAAGATCAACAGAAAATCCTTCAAAGAGCGCTTCGAATTTTATCGGATGAAGATTATTTGATAATCAACCTCTTTTATTTAAAAGAAACGCCGGTAAACGATATTAGTGCAATTACGGGTTTATCTGCAGCCAATGTAAAAGTGAAACTGCATCGAATTCGGAAAAAGTTATATGGACAAATGCAAGAAGAGCTTGTGAAAAATGAAGATATTGTAAACAATTTGTAAATTTACAGCATGAAATACCCAACGTATCGTTTCGAGGTTCGGAACAAAAAGCAAAATAAGGTATTCCATCTGACACTGCAGAATAAAATTTAGAAAGATGAAAACGGAAGAAAATAGTGCAGGTTATCAAGCGGTTGAACAAGATGCTTTTTTAAAGTCATTGTTTAACGAAGACTATTTGATGTCGCCTTCGTTGAACTTTACAGCAAGTATTTTAGAAAAAGTTCAACAAAGAGAAGGGCTGACAGAAACTCCGGCGGTTAGTGTGGTTGGTAAGAATATTACGTTCTTAATTTTTGGATTGATTGCGCTTCTTAACTTGGTTGTTCTGTTTATTGTGTGGCCTTATATTTCTGTTTGGCTTCCCGAAGAAGGAATTTTGCGTTATCTTTTGCAGAACGTAAATACTGTTTTCGCGAATTATATTTACCATATATTTACTCGAACATTCTCTTTCTCTCTTTTATTCATCATTGCTTTGGCTTCTTTTTCGCTTTTTGGAATTGATGATTATTTGAGAAAACGCTTTCATATTTTACCTAAATCGGGTTACACTTCTTAAATCTAAATTTCACTTTTTTTTGAAGGGAAAAATTACCTTTGTAGAATGAACAATGGTATTCCTTCGTATCGAAAAATCTGGGATGTTTCTTATCCAATCATCTTAAGTCTTTTAGCGCAAAACCTTATCAATGTGATTGATACGGCTTTTTTGGGCCGTGTTGGAGAAGTTGAACTTGGCGCATCGGCCATTGCCGGATTGTTCTATATCTCTGTCTTTATGTTGGGATTTGGATTTAGTACCGGAACTCAAATCATGATTGCTAGGAGAAATGGCGAAAAGAAATATGCGCAAGTAGGAAGTATTTTTGATCAATCGGCCTATTTTTTCCTGCTCTTAGGAATGATTATTTTCCTGTTTATCTTTTTTTGGGGAGCACCAATTTTAAAACTTATTGTCTCTTCAAATCGCATTTTTGAGGCATCTGCAGATTATTTACACGTGCGTGTTTGGGGCATTTTCTTTGCCTTTGGTAATTTAGCTTTCCGAGCATTGCTTGTGGGCGTAACTAAAACAAAGGCATTGGGATACAGCGCTTTAATTATGGCGATTACCAATATTATTTTCGATTATTTATTGATTTTCGGCGAGTTTGGCTTTCCTGAAATGGGAATTTCCGGAGCTGCTTTAGCCAGTGTTATTGCCGAAGCTGTTTCGTTTTTGTTCTTTATTTTTTATGTGCGATTTACTTTAAACATCCATACTTTCGAATTGTTCCGTTTTCCAAAAGTGAATTGGACAATTATTCGTTCTACTTTATCCATTTCTATATACATTATGCTGCAGTATTTCATTTCGGTAGCAACTTGGTTTTCCTTTTTTGCGATCATCGAGCAAATGGGCGAACGTTC
>JAFGAK010000242.1 GCA_016933745.1 Bacteroidales bacterium | reverse complement strand
TTTCACGCCATTGGTATATTGGATATTAGGCAAAGATTGAAAAAGTTCTTTCAACCAAGCTTCTGGCGCTACATGAAGTACTTTGTGAGGCTCAATAAAAAGTTTGGTTTTTTTCTCAAGATAAAGATGAATTAAGCGATCGCGATCCTTTGAATAGCAACGTGGACAAGTGCAATTTTTGCGGTAACCACTTCCAATGATTTGATATTTGGAAATGACAGGCAAAACTTCTCCATCGGTTCGTAAGTTTCTGAAACTATGCATGCAATACGGACAATAATACGTACTTCCTTTGTACCATAATCCCAGCATTTTTTGGTAAGTACCACGGATTTTTTTTCCGAGCCAAAACGGAATCAGGCGCTTTATTTTTTGTTTTAAACCATTCATATCAAGCTCCTCTTTTTGCTCTTTCCCATTTAACAGATTGATTTCCTTTTAGATATCTTCTAAGTCCCATAAAAACGGAAAGGTTCATGATAAAGAAATAATAGGGCACAAATAATACTTTCACCTTGATATGTCGATTCTCTAAAAACCAACCAAGTAGAGCGGAAATATAAAATAAAACTTGTCCCCAAAACAGAATTGTGTAGAGTTCTGTATAATCGAAGATCCCTTGATTAAATGCAATAATTGTATTCAGAATAAGTATGAGCGCTAATCCAAAAGGAGCTAAAGTCCACCGTAAAACACGATGCGATACAAATTGAAACGACAACCAACCGTATTTAAAAATATTGAAAATAGGCAATAATCTTTTTATGGATTGAAATCCTCCGGCAGAAATGCGCACTTTTCGTTTTAGTTCTTCTTTTACATTCGCCGAAGCGGTTTCAATGGCATAAGCCTCCGGATCGTACTGAATGGTATATCCTTTCATAGCAACTCTTAAAGAGATAATCATATCATCGAGCAGCGTATCTTTTTCTACATGCTGAAATAATTCAGTACGAATAGCAAATAGTTCGCCCGCAGCACCAACAACAGAATATAACTCTGCATCCCATTTTTTTAGTTTTGATTCGTATTTCCAATAGATTCCTTCGGTGCCTGCAGCTGCATCTTTGTCTTTTTGGTAAATACGTTTTTCGCCTGAAACACAACCAACTTTTGGATCTGCAAATAAATTTACTATACGTTGAATTGATTCTTCTCCCAAATTTGTATTTCCATCCGAAAAAATTACGATAGGCGTTTTAACAAAAGCCATTCCTCTGTTCATGGCGCCAATTTTTCCGCCTCTGGCATCTTCGTGATACACTTCTACACCTTGCTTTTCGTACTTTCGAAGAAGATCAGGAGTGCCGTCATCCGAGCCGTCAGTTACCCAAACTTGTCTTACTTTTTCTTGTGGGTACTTTAGCGAGAATGAATTATTCACTTTTTCATCTACATAATCCTTTTCATTGTATGCAGCAACAAAAAGTGTTACTGTGGGTTCGTAACTCCCATCTTCATTAACGTTGCTTTTTTTCTTAAACAATCGTTTAATGCGAACCAAAATAAAAAGCAAGATTCCGTACCCGATATAGGTATAGAAAATAATAAAAAGGAAAGTCCAGAAAATAATTTTCAGCGTAAGCATAATCCAAAATTTAAATGTGTACTTGTTTCTTTCAAATAGTTTAAATTCAAAAACATACAGTGAACAAACAGATATAAAGATACTGATATATTTGGAGAGTATGAGTTCATTTCTTTTGTGGTTACATCGTTTTACTAAAATTGTTCAAAATAAGCAAAACTTAAAACTTAATTCAATGTCTAAATTAAGGAATTATTTTAAATCAAGAATAAAAAAAAGAAAATAACTAGTTTTT
>JAFGAK010000241.1 GCA_016933745.1 Bacteroidales bacterium | reverse complement strand
ATGAAAATGGATAATGTGGTTCATTCACCAATCGATGGAACAATAAAAGCGATCTTAGTAAAGCAAGGAGAGATGGTTCGTAAGAATCAAATTTTAATCGAGTTTGTATAACTATAATAAATGGATTAAAGAAAAGCCTCTATTTTATAGGGGCTTTTCTTTTTTATTCAATTTAAGTTTTCCTAACGAAATCAGTAACACGCCGCTAATACTAATCAGTCCACCCCAAATTTGATGTGCTTCTGGCAAGGTGCCAAAATAAAAGAAAGCTCCAATCATCACAAAAAGGCCTTTTGAACTGCCTAAAACACTTGACCTTCCTGCTTCAATGTATTTAAGTGCTTGATATCCCGCCAAAGAAGTTAGGAATGGACCTAAACCAGAACCAATAAAAATATTCAGTAAAGCCTTACCAGAGATTGCAAAAGATTGTCCGAGAATTAAAAGTGCAATGAGGGAAAAAGTAAATAAATGAAAAGTACGACTTAATGCCATGATGGATGGTCCCAGGCGTTTTACGTTTTTCTTCGCTATGATTGTGCTAAAAGAATAGATAAAGCCGGATAATACCATATAGTCTGTACCTTCAATAAAAAGATTCTTTAAAACATCGCTACCGCGATAACTAATAATGAAAGCTCCAAGCAATGCTAACGACATACCAATCAATTCGGGAATATTAAATCGCTCTCTTAAAAAGATAAAGCCAAGAATTGTCACAAAAACAGGATTAACATTTCCAATAAAAGAAACTACTGCCGGATTTGGTATAGTATGAATAGCCAAAAAGAAAAAGCTAGTTCCAGCAATTTCAAGAATGCCTAAAACCACCAAAAGTAAATACTGATTTCGTTTGAAAGATTTAATTGCAGGAAGTTTTTTCTGATGGATTGCAAAAAGAATATTCCAAAGAAAACCAAATGCAAACCAGTAAACACCAAACTGAGCAAGACTCGCTTCATTCAAAGCCGCTTTGCTGAAGATATACACGTTTGAAACAGCAATTACTGCTATGAAAGCAAAGATATATCCTTTTACTCGATCTGTGAGGGCTATTTTCATCGGGCACAAATGTACAAATACTTTGGAACCACAATGCTGATACTCTATATAGAATTGTATATTTTGTTTAACTGATTACCAACACTCGAATAGCTGAATTTTTTGATTGCTTTTTCCTGTATTTTTAATTTGTTAAAACTTGGAGCCTTTACTATAACTTGTTGTAAAATATCTGAAAGGCCATATGTATCTTCGGAGTCAACTAAAAAACCATTTGTTTCGTTAATATATTCGGATACTCCTCCAACATTGGAACTAATAACCGGCAGCCCACAGCTTAATGCTTCATTAATAACTACCGGAATATTTTCAAAGCGACTAAATAAAACAAGGTAATCAGCTCGATTATATAATTCAATCAATTCCACACCTTCTTTCAATCCTAAGAAAAGAACCTTGCTTGAATCCAATCCAAGGGCATCGGAAAATTGTTTCATTTTGTCAAAATCCATGCCGTCTCCAACAAACCAAAAGAGAAAATCGCTGTTACGTTCACTTAGAAGTTTTAGACTTTTTAAGATTCCGCGAATATTCTTGGATCGATCTTCAAAAGTACTCACATGAATAAAGGTGGTTATTTGACTTGCGCTGTTTCTGCTCTTTTTTTGAAAGAATCCATCGTCAACTACATTAGGTACAATGTGATAATTCCCGTTATTTAATTTGTGAGACTTCATTGCTGTGGCTAAATTCTCGCTGATTGGCAAAACAGCCGATGCATATTTTACGACTATCGAGCTTGAATTTTTCCTGAAGCAACCTGTATAGGTTCCTGGAATAGTTTGGTATCTCGACCAGTGTTCCGTAATCAAATAGGGAATCCCATAAACAGCTTTCAAAAAAAATGCAAATAAACCCAAACGAGTTAAAATATGCACATGAACCGCATCCGCTTTTCCAAAGATCGTTTTAACAGCCAAAAAGCCACGCAAGTTATAGTAAAAATAGCGCAAGACATTCCAAACACTACATTTTGAGTTTCTATAATAATAAGTAATAGAATAATAATTTGGCTTTTCACTGATTTCCACCTTTGAAACATTATCCAAATCAACTAAACCTTGCACATAAACTACTGCCACCTGTCGGAATAAAGAAACAGCTTCGGCATGTTTTTTTACGAATAATCCAAACATCGGATCCTTCGTATGAGGAAACCAGCGAGGTAAAAATAAAATATAGTTCGTGTCGTGTTTCATTCTTCAACAAAAATACATTTTTCCAATGGAAAGACTATGGCTGATTCTAAATAAACGAATAAGCCTCTTTTTACTAAAAATAAAGACACAACATTCAACTTGCAATATTCCTGAAAAGATTTACCTTTGCCGCTGCTTAAAAAAGTGGTGAAGAGTTTATTTTGTTAATAAAATTATTCATTTACTTTGAAAAACAGCGGATTATTACCCAATTAGTATTGTGGAAAAACAATGCAAGTTGGTATTGAGAATTAATTGGTTAATTTTTTCGTTAACCGATTGTTTTTTAAAAAATAATTTATACTTTTGCAGTCCCAAAAATTATGGGTTTTAGACAACGACAGATAAATAATAAATAAATTTATGCCAACAATACAACAATTAGTACGTAAAGGACGCAAGAAATTGGTTTACAAAAGTAAATCTCGTGCATTGGATTCTTGTCCTCAAAGACGTGGTGTATGTTTAAGGGTTTACACAACTACACCTAAAAAACCTAATTCAGCTATGCGTAAAGTAGCGAGGGTTCGTTTAACCAATGGAAATGAGGTAAATGCCTATATCGGAGGTGAAGGACATAATTTGCAAGAGCACTCTATTGTTTTGGTTAGAGGTGGCAGGGTTAAAGACCTTCCAGGTGTTCGTTATCACGTTGTACGTGGTGCTTTAGATACTTCAGGCGTTGATGGACGTACTCAAAGAAGATCTAAATACGGAACAAAAAGACCTAAGCAGAAAAAATAAAATATTAGCTAGAAAATGAGAAAAGCGGTACCAAAAAAGAGAATTATTCTTCCAGATCCAAAATTTAACGATGTTTTGGTGACGAAGTTTGTTAACAATATGATGTTTTCAGGTAAAAAGAATCTTTCTTACCAGATCTTTTATGAAGCTCTTACTATTGTGGATGGTAAATTATCCGAAGAAAATAGCCTTGAGGTCTTTAAGAAAGCATTAACCAATGTTACACCAGGTGTTGAAGTGCGTAGCCGTCGAATAGGTGGAGCAACTTTTCAAATACCAACTGAGATTAGACCGGCACGTAAGCAATCTATCGGAATGAAAGCTTTGATAGGAGCTGCAAGAAAACGTCATGAGAAGACCATGAGTCAGAAGCTTGCCGGTGAAATCTTATCTGCTTATAAAGAAGAAGGATCTGCTTTTAAAAAGAAAGAAGATACACACCGTATGGCCGAAGCAAACAAAGCCTTCTCGCACTTCCGTTTCAGGTAGGCGTTTGTTTTACATATTATAATAGAATAAGATGTCTGATAAACTAGAACATAGAAGAAATATAGGCATAATGGCGCACATAGACGCTGGTAAAACCACGACTACTGAACGGATATTATACTATACAGGAAGAAGTTATAAAATTGGCGAAGTACACGATGGTGCAGCTACTATGGACTGGATGGTACAAGAGCAAGAACGCGGTATCACCATTACTTCTGCTGCTACTACCGTTCATTGGAAACGCCACGGTCAAGAACACAAAATTAACATTATCGATACTCCCGGACACGTTGACTTTACAGTGGAAGTTGAACGTTCTTTGCGCGTTTTAGACGGTGCAGTTGCCTTATTTTGTGCAGTAGGAGGTGTTGAGCCACAATCGGAAACAGTTTGGAGACAAGCAGATAAATACAATGTGCCACGTATTGGATTCATTAACAAGATGGATCGTACGGGTGCAGATTTTTATGATGTGGTTGGTCAAATTAGAGAAAAATTAAAAGCAAACCCTGT
Source organism: Bacteroidales bacterium (assembly GCA_016933745.1). Lineage (GTDB taxonomy): Bacteria > Bacteroidota > Bacteroidia > Bacteroidales > UBA12170 > UBA12170. The sequence goes on along the minus strand of JAFGAK010000241.1, from coordinate 6,694 downwards.
TCCTTTGCAAGTGCCAATTGGTGCTGAAGGTAGTTTTCAGGGTGTTGTTGATTTAATTCAAAATAAAGCATTTGTTTGGGATGAAGGTTCAGACGGTGTTACCATCAGAGAAATTCCAATTCCGGAAGATATCGTGGAAACAGCGAATGAGTATCGCATGAAATTAATCGAAGGCGTTGCTGAAGAAAGTGATGAACTACTCGAAAAATACATGGACGATCCTAATTCATTGACTACAGAAGAAATTACAGCGGCAATTCGTAAAGCAACAATCGAACTAAGAATCACTCCGGTGATGTGTGGTACAGCTTTTAAAAATAAAGGTGTACAGATGCTGTTAAATGCAGTTGTCGATTTCTTGCCTAGTCCTTTGGATTTACCCGCTGTTGTAGGTATCAATCCTAATACAGACGAAGAAGAAACACGTGAAGTTAGAGTGGATGAGAAATTTTCTGCCCTTGCTTTTAAAATTGCAACCGATCCTTACGTTGGACGAATTGCTTTTTTCCGCGTTTATAGCGGTGTGTTAAAAGCTGGATCCTATGTTTTAAACACAGGAACCGGAAAGAAAGAGCGTATTTCTCGTATCATGCAAATGCATGCCAATAAGCAAGAGCCATTAGATGAAATTACTTGTGGTGATATTGGAGCTGCTGTGGGTTTTAAAACCATTCGTACTGGAGATACCTTAACTGAATTGGATTTTCCAATCATTTTGGAACAAATGAAATTTCCAGAACCTGTTATCAATGTTTCTATTGAGCCTAAAACTCAAAAAGATCTTGATAAATTAGGTGTAGCATTACAGAAACTTGCTGAAGAAGACCCTACTTTTAAAGTGCGTACGGATGAAAACACCGGACAAACAATTATCAGTGGAATGGGTGAACTTCATTTGGATATTTTGGTTGACCGTTTAAAGCGTGAATTTAAAGTGGAGTGTAACCAAGGTCGTCCTCAGGTTTCATACAAAGAAGCACTTACTGCTACTTACAGACATCGTGAAGTTTACAAGAAACAGAGTGGTGGTCGCGGTAAATTTGCCGATATTATTTTTGAAATTGGTCCAGCAGATGAAGGTTTTGAAGGTTTGCAGTTCATTGATGAGGTAAAAGGTGGTAATATTCCTAAAGAATTTATTCCTTCTGTTCAAAAAGGATTTAAAGAAGCCATGACCAATGGTGTATTGGCTGGATATTCAATCGATAGTATGAAAGTAAAATTGATTGATGGTTCTTTCCATGCGGTGGATTCTGATCAGCTATCTTTTGAACTAGCTGCTAAAATCGGATTTAAAAATACAGCATCAAAATGTAAGCCTGCATTGCTTGAGCCAATTATGAAGGTGGAAGTAACAACTCCAGATGATTACATGGGTGATATCACTGGAGACTTAAATCGTCGTCGCGGAATGGTATCAGGTATGGAATCAAAAGCAGGAGCACAAATCATAAAATCAACTGTTCCATTGCGCGAAATGTTCGGCTATGTGACAGTATTGAGAACTTTATCTTCAGGTAGAGCATCTTCTTCAATGGAATTCAGCCATTTTTCAGAAGCTCCACAAGCTGTTAGAGATGAAGTAATAGAAGGTAAATAATTGAATCAACAATAGAGTACAAATTCTAAAATTTAAAAACGTGAGTCAAAGGATTAGAATCAAATTGAAATCGTACGATCACAATCTTGTTGATAACTCTGCGGAGAAAATTGTGAAGACTGTTAAAGCAACAGGTGCAATTGTTAACGGACCAATTCCGTTACCAACTCACACAAAAATCTACACCGTAAACAGATCAACCTTTGTGAACAAGAAATCAAGAGAGCAATTCCAATTGAACTCCTACAAAAGATTGTTAGACATTTATAGTTCCAATTCAAAAACTATAGATTCTCTCATGAAATTGGAGTTACCAAGCGGAGTTGAAGTAGAGATTAAAGTTTAATTAAAACGAAAAGACTTTTTTAAGAGATGTCAGGAATTATTGGAAAAAAAGTGGGAATGACCAGTCTTTATGACGAGAACGGAAAGAATATTCCGTGTACCGTTATCGAAGCTGGCCCCTGTGTGGTTACCCAGGTTAGAACCCTCGACCAGGATGGTTATGAGGCTATTCAGCTAGGCTATGACGAAAAAAAATTGAAACATACAACCAAAGCGTTGCGTGGTCATTTCGAAAAAGCCAAAACTAATCCTCAAAGAATATTAGCCGAATTTACTCGCTTCGAGGAGCGCAGACAATTCGGAGACGTAGTTAGTGTTGATGTGTTCAGAGTAGGCGAATATATCGACGTAGTAGGAACTTCGAAAGGAAAAGGCTTTCAAGGTGTAGTTAAACGTCACGGTTTCCGTGGGGTTAATGATGCTACACATGGTCAGCATAACCGTTTGAGAGCTCCGGGTTCATTGGGTGCATCTTCTTATCCTTCTCGCGTATTTAAAGGTATGCGTATGGCCGGAAGAATGGGAAACCAAAGAACTAAAATGATTAACTTATTGGTACTTCAAGTGGATGTTGAAAAGAATTTATTAGTTGTTAAAGGATCCGTGCCAGGTGCCAATGGCTCATATGTAATTGTTGAAAGATGGAAGTAGCAGTATTAAATATCAGCGGAAAAGATACAGGTAAGAAAGTCGTATTAAACGATGCTGTATTTGGTTTGGAGCCTAATGATCATGCTATTTATTTAGCTGTGAAACAATTTATGGCCAATCATAGACAAGGAACCCACAGTTCTAAAGAAAGAAGTGAGTTATCTGGAAGCACACGCAAAATCAAACGTCAAAAAGGAACTGGTACAGCTCGTGCTGGTGATATTAAGTCTCCTTTATTCAGAGGCGGTGCACGTGCTTTTGGTCCACATCCTAGAGTATACAATTTCAAATTAAATAAAAAATTGAAATCTTTAGCTCGTTTATCAGCATTGTCTTACAAAGCAAAAGATGAAGCAATTTACGTATTAGAAGACTTTAATTTCGAAACTCCAAAAACCAAATTAATGGTGGAGCTTCTTAACAATTTGAAAGTGAGCAACGAAAAGACACTTTTAGTGTTGAATGATTTAAATAAAAATGTATATTTGTCGACTCGAAATTTAGCTGGCGTTAAAATCGTAAGAGTTTCTGATTTAAACACTTATGATATTCTTGATGCAAAAAAAATGCTGATTGTAGAAAGTAGCTTAGGCGCTTTTGAGCAACTCGCATAGTTAATTTAAAGAAAGCAAATTGATAAAGCTTACAAATATGGGTATTATTATTAAGCCGATTATTACAGAGAAAATGACAGCAGTAACTGAGAAGTTACCCAATCGTTATGGTTTTGTAGTAGAGAAATCTGCAAACAAAATTCAGATTAAAAATGCTGTGAAAGAAATCTATGGTAAGGAAGTAGTAGAGGTAAACACCATGAATTATCTAGGTAAAACCAAAACTAGAAATACCAAGGGAGGAGTTATCTCTGGAAAAACGAAGGCAGTAAAGAAGGCTATTGTAACATTAGCCGAAGGTGAAACAATTGATTTTTATAGCAATATTTAAATAGATGGCTTTAAAAAAATTCAAACCAACAACCCCTGGTCAGCGCTTTAAAATTATAAGCGCATTTGACACAATCACTACCTCTACACCCGAGAAGAGCTTGTTAGCACCAAAGAAAAAATCTGGTGGTAGAAATAGTGAAGGGAAGATGACGATGCGCTATGTTGGCGGTGGTCATAAACAAAAGTATAGAATAATCGACTTTAAAAGGGATAAAGAAGGAATTCCTGCTACAGTTAAAACCATTGAGTATGATCCAAATCGTACCGCACGCATTGCGCTTTTAGCCTATGCTGATGGAGAGAAGAGATACATTATCGCTCCTCATGGTTTAGAAGTAGGTACAGTTCTTAGTTCAGGTCAAGGTGTTGCACCTGAAATCGGAAACTCTCTTTATTTAAGTGAAATACCTTTCGGTACGATCATTCATAATATTGAGTTGCGTCCTGGACAAGGAGCTAAAATGGCTCGTTCTGCAGGATCTTATGCACAACTTATGACTCGTGATGGTAAATATGCCATTCTTAAACTACCTTCTGGTGAAACACGCATGGTTTTACAAGCATGTAAAGCTACCGTTGGTATGGTTTCTAATACTGAGCATAACCTAGAACGTTCTGGTAAAGCTGGTAGAAGTCGTTGGTTAGGTCGTCGCCCTCGCGTACGTCCTGTAGTAATGAACCCAGTCGATCACCCAATGGGTGGTGGTGAAGGTAGAGCAACCGGTGGTCATCCAAGATCACGTAAAGGTACTCCTGCTAAAGGCTTCAGAACTCGCGATAAGAAGAAAGATAGCAACAGATATATTGTAGAAAGAAGAAAGAAATAAGAAAGTATAAAACTTTGATACTATGAGTCGATCATTAAAAAAAGGACCTTTTATACACTACAAACTTGATAAACGAGTTCAGGAAAATATTGATGCCAATAAAAAAGCCGTTATTAAAACTTGGTCACGCGCTTCAATGATTTCCCCTGATTTTGTAGGTCAAACAATAGCTGTTCATAACGGAAATAAATTTATTCCTGTGTATGTAACTGAAAATATGGTAGGCCACAAATTAGGAGAATTCGCACCAACACGCATCTTTAGAGGTCATGCTGGTAGTAAGAATAAAGGTAAAAAATAAAGAAGATTTAAGCTATGGGAGCTAGAAAACATAATACCGCAGAGAAAATCAAGGAAGTTAAAAAGACCCTTGCTTTTGCGAAGTTAAATAACTGCCCTACATCTCCCCGAAAAATGAGATTAGTTGCAGGTTTAGTTAGAGGCATTGGCGTAGAAAAAGCACTGTATATCTTAAAGCATTCTCCAAAAGAAGCTTCAAATAGAATGTACAAATTGCTTTTATCAGCCGTTGCTAACTGGCAAGCTAAAAACGAAGGACAGCGTATGGAAGATGCAAATCTTTACGTGAAAGAAGTTTTTGTTGACAGTGCCAGAATGTTGAAAAGAGTTCAGCCTGCACCACAAGGTCGTGCACACCGAATTCGTAAGCGTTCAAACCATGTTACCCTTATATTGGATAGCAGAGTAATTGTAGAAGAAACTAATTCAAGTAAATAAATTTAGATAGATGGGACAAAAAGCAAATCCAATCGGATTAAGATTAGGAATCATCAAAGGATGGGAATCTAATTGGTATGGTGGAAAAAGTTTTGAAGCCAAACTTGTTGAAGACGATAAAATCAGAAAATATTTATCTGCTCGTTTATCTAAAGCAAGCGTTTCAAAAATTACAATTGAACGCACACTCAAATTAGTGACAGTAACTGTTCATACAGCGCGCCCAGGTATCATTATTGGTAAAGGTGGTCAAGAAGTTGATAAGCTAAAAGAAGAGTTGAAAAAACTAACCAATAAAGAAGTACAAATCAATATCTCTGAAATAAAGCGTCCGGAACTTGATGCAACTTTGGTTGCCCGCAATGTGGCCAGCCAAATCCAAGGACGTATTTCATTCCGTAGAGCTATTAAAACTTCTATTGCTTCAACCATGCGCGTTGGCGCCGAAGGAATCAAAATTTTGATTTCTGGTCGTGTTGGAGGTGCTGAAATGGCTCGTTCTGAAATGTATAAAGAGGGAAGAATTCCTTTGCACACACTTAGAGCAGACATTGATTACGCTTTAGCCGAAGCCCATACAACCTATGGACGAATTGGTATCAAAGTTTGGATTTGTAAAGGAGAAATCTACGGCAAACCAGAGTTAGTGCCTACGAAGGACAAGAGCGAAGCAAAAGGTGGAAAACATCCACATCCAAGAAGAAGAAAATAATATTAACATTTAATATTTTAAGAAATGTTACAACCCAAGAAAACAAAGTTTAGAAAGCAACAAAAAGGAAAAATGAAAGGTAATTCCGAACGCGGAAATCAACTTGCATTTGGATCTTTTGGAATTAAAGCATTGGAAGAAACTTGGTTAACCGGGAGACAAATAGAAGCTGCTCGTCAGGCTATTACTCGTAAAATGAAACGTGAAGGTCAATTATGGATTCGTGTTTTCCCCGATAAACCAGTAACTAAAAAACCAGCCGAAGTACGGATGGGTAAAGGTAAAGGTGCCCCTGAACTTTTTGTAGCAAGAGTTTCTCCAGGTAGAATCATATTTGAGTCAGAAGGCGTTAACTTAGAAACAGCTCAAGAAGCTATGCGTTTAGGTGCGCAAAAGCTGCCAATCATAACGAAATTTATTGTTAGACGGGATTACGTAGAAGCTTAATAATTGAAACTATGAAAAATTCGGAGATAAAAGAATTATCAACAAAAGATATTCACGAGAGATTGGAAGACGCTAAGCTTCAGCTTACTAAAGCCAAATTAAATCACGCTGTTTCGCCATTGGAAAACACCAATGTGTTGAAGGAAATGAAAGCGACCGTAGCCAGACTCTTAACTGAAATTCGCAGCAGAGAAATTGCTGAACAATCAAAATAATACAAGAAGATGGAAAGAAATCTTAGAAAAGAAAGAACAGGTCTTGTTGTGAGCAACAAAATGGAAAAATCCATAACTGTTGTTATCGAGCGTAAAGAAAAACACGCTATATACGGTAAATTCGTTAAGAGAACCAACAAACTTACTGCACACGACGAAAACAACGAGTGCAATATTGGTGATACTGTAAAAATTGCTGAAACACGTCCGTT
>JAFGAK010000240.1 GCA_016933745.1 Bacteroidales bacterium | reverse complement strand
CAAAATATTACCTTCATCGTCGTAAGACCAATCATGGCCATTTACATCGTATCCTTCAATAGAAAAACGGGTCTCTACTTCCAGCATTTCATTTAAAATGATCAGCTTTCGAGGAACGCCATTTAGATAAGCAATTCTGCCGTCTGACATCAAACGCATGGATGCAGATGCACGAGCCATTTTACGAAAGAAAACGGGTGTCCCATAATTATCTACAATTCCTATATAGAGCGAAGCATTGGGGTCTGTTATTCCTTTTGCTGCCAAAAAATAATAACCTGGAGCCGGATTGTCGAATTCTAGTATATTAATGTCTGGAAAAAAGTCGCTGACTGCGGTTTGAGATTTGGTTTTTTGTAAATTAACCAGAAAAAAGGCAAGTACTAGTATAAATTGAATTGGCTTGATAAATGTTTTCATAATTAAATAGAATGGGTTATTAAATCGATAAGGCAAAATCAACTGCTTTTTCAGCATGAATCTTTGTTGTGTCGAAAATAGGAATCGGACTATCTTTTTGTTGAATGAGTAAAGGGATTTCTGTACATCCAAGAATAACACCTTCTGCACCTTGTTGTTGGAGCTTATGGATGATTTCCTGGTATTTTTTTCTGGAATCATCCAGAATTGTTCCTAAAATTAGTTCTTGATAAATGATATTGTGAACGATTTCTCGATCCGCTTCATTAGGAATTATCACTTCAAGGTGATGCATTTCTTCTAATCTTCCACGATAAAAATCTTGGGTCATTGTGAAATTTGTTCCTAAAAGCGCTATTTTTTTAATGCCTTTTTCTAGGATTTTTTCGGCAGTAGCATCTGCAATATGTAAAATTGGAATGGATAAACGAGCTTCCATTTCCGGAACCATTTTGTGCATCGTGTTCGTGCAAATCACTAGAAAATCGGCTCCGCCATTCTCAATTTTCTTAGCGGCATCCAACATAATTTGCGTTAGCTGTTTCCAGTTTCCTGCATGTTGTAACTTGGCAATTTCGTCAAATTCAACAGAATACATCATGCTCTGGGCGGAATGTGTTTTTACTAAACGCGCTTTAACACCTTCATTGATCAATTGATAATAGACCGCCGACGATTCCCAGCTCATTCCTCCTAAAAGTCCAATTGTTTTCATATTCGTTCTTTTGTACTCAAAGATAACTTTTTATTGAATTGTTTAAAGATGATAGAGGAGGGAAAAGCGAAAACTCCGATAATCGATGTCTTTTAGTCCATATTGAAATCGCAATTTGTAATTAACTGTACGTTTTGTATTGGTTTGTATATCAAGTCGATACACTTGTGCATGATCGCCGTTATTTAAATAACCTTTAAAACCTCCAAAACTTTGGTTGATATTAAATTTCTTCGTGAAGAAATGAGCGCCAATTCCATAGAGCACTGCATCGTCTTGAAAATGATCCGGCAAATTGGTTTGCCAGGCATAAAAGCCAAGCATTCCGTACATTCTAATTGCCGCCGATTTTTCTTTATTAAGTGCAAGACTTTTCCCAAAACTTAAATCAAAATAATATCCGGGCGAATCTGAAAAGCGAGCAGCACCGTAAGAGTTCCCCGAAGCTGTTTTGATGTTGATCGTAAGTAAGATATCGGGAATCCATTTTTTATTTTCGATTAGCTGAATATGAGTTCCGATATACAAATCTCCAGTGGCTGTCCCTTGTCCATCGTAATCTGTAGAACTTCGCTGATCGCGTAAAAATGTATCGTATTTGTAAATTTCAATCGGGACAATAAATAAATTTAATCCCACTTTCTTATTTGAAAAAGGAATGAAAAGCGAAGAAAATATATTTTTTGTTTGTTCATGCTGATTCAGGTGAACTTCGAAAGCGGTTTCAAAGGTAAGTAGAGAATCCATTTTCCCTTCTTTAATTTCCGGAACAGGAAATGCGTTTGGACCCATGAACCCCGGTGATTGTGTTAAATACCTTTCCCACGGTATGATCCGATCCCACTCATTGATATTGTTCCACCAAGTTCCTTGAGCCAATCCCAGTTGACTGAAAATCAAAAGAAAAAAGAAAGTTGTTGCTATTTTTCTCATGATTTGAAAATATAAATGAGTGAAATTCGAAACGAGCGAAAGTTATAATCAACCAATCCATGTTCAAACTGAGACGAGATTTGAAGTTTTTCTGTCAAGCGTGTTTTAAATCTGGATCGGAAAACCGTTGGGCGATCGCCATTTCCCAAATAGCCGTAAAATCCTCCCAACTCATTCGCCCAAGAAGAATGCTTGGTGTTAAACTGCAATCCTGCTCCATAGAGAAGTGCGTCGTCTTGCATGTGATCCGAAAAATTGGTTTGCCAAACATAAAAACCCAAAACGGCATACCAGCGTATTGATTTTATAAATCCTTCTTCGTTAAAAAGAATTGATTTTCCGGCACTTAAATCGAAGAAATAACCTGGAGAATCAGCAAATCTTGCGGATTCAAAATCATTTCCCGAAGCGGTTCGTAGGTTGATTCCAAGTAGGAGATCAGGCCATTTCGCATGGTTTTCGATGAGTTGAATTTGGGTGCCGATGTATAAATCGCCGGAGGCAAAGCCTTTACCTTCATAATTTCTAGAAAATCGTTGGTCGCGGATTAACGTATCGTAGGAATAATGCTCCATGGGAACAAGGTTAAGGAAAAGTGCTACTTTATTCTTTATCAAAGGAATAGATAATTTTGTGTAGATGTTTTCTGTTTGTTCATGTGTATTCAAATGCAACTCCAAAGCAGTTTCAAACGAGAGTTGTTCGCTTAGTTTTCCGTTCTGAATTTCAGGAATAGGGAATGCATTGGGACCAAAAAAGGCTGGAGACATCACCAAATATCTTTGCCAAGGAGTAACTCCATCGTGCTGATGAATTTCATACCACCACCAATGCTCATTTTGAGCCTGAGTAAAGCTGCTGATAATTAAAAAAAAGAAAACAAAGAGTTTTGTTTTCATCATAGGTCAATAGATATTTTTGCTTCGATAAAAATACTAAAGTTCTTAGAGCTACACTTTCTAATGGCTAATTTTTCGTTTAATTTTTCTCGGACCAGCCCAAAGCCAATAGCCCGTAATGGTAAAAACTAAAAGGCCAAGACCCATTAACGAAGTGTAAAAAACTTTAAAAGAACCACTAGACCAGCCCAAAGCTTTATCTACAATACTGCCATCGTGAATTTGTTCAATAAAGTCGGAGCGACGTGTTTCTGTTGATAGAATAGCACCCGTTGCACCATCAATTTGCAATCCTAAATAGCTATTTTCAAAGGAAAATTTAATAATTCCTTTGTCGGGGCGAACTTCCATTCGCTCAATAATTCCTTCTTCAAAATGAATTTCTTTATGGGCTTGAATGGCTAAAGTTTGCAGACTGTCGAGCGATATCCATTGTTTTAAATCCGTGCTTGTTCCTATTTGAGTTTCGGCAAGAAGAATGCCGTTGCTATTTTTTTTCCATCCCAGTAGTATTCCGCTTATCGCGATAAAAAGAAAAAATAGGAACAAAAAGGATGCAGAAAAGCGGTGAATTTTTCGGTATATCCGAAGCTGTTTGGCTTGGTCTTGAATTTTAATTTTGTTCATGGTTAGTTAGCTTCTACAAAATGTAGTGGTTTGGAGCAGCAAAGGTATTGAAATGAATTTTACAGGGAAAAATATTAATGATCGAGTCTGCGTTTTTTTACTCGACCACCTTTTGTTGCGTTGATGCTGCTATAAATGAAAAAGGCACCTGAATCAATTTTATCGACTTCTCGTTCTACTTCAGCAATTTCCAGACGAGTGATTACGGTGTAAACGATGTCTGTTTGCTCGAGTGTACATCCTTTTTTACCGTAGCCCTTTTTTCCCGAATAGATGGTAACACCTTTGCCTAATTTTTCGGTCAGCATGGCTCGAATATCTTCGCTAAAAGGAGAGATGATGGTGAGTCCGGTATACTCGTCCACGCCTTCAACAACAAAATCAACGGTTTTTGAAGCTACGATATAAGTTAAGATGGCATAAAGTGCAATTTCAACAGTGAGAATATAGGCTCCGAAGGTAAAAATAATGATGTTGAATATCAGAATGACATCGCCCATACTTAAACCTGTTTTCTTATTTAGATAAATAGCTAAAACTTCGGTTCCATCGATTACTGCACCACCACGAACAGAAAATCCGATTCCTGCTCCAAGAAAAAATCCGCCAAAAACAGCAATGAGTAATTTATCGGAAGTGACAACTGGATAGGGGATGAATTGAATGGCTAGGGCAAGCAAAATGATTGCAATCACACTTTTAAAGGCAAAATTCTTTCCCATTTGCTTTAAACCCAAATACAAAAAAGGTAAATTGATGAGCACAATTAAAATGGGTAAAGAAAATCCTGATACTTCTTTGGTGAGCAGCGAAATTCCCATTACACCACCATCAATAAATGAATTGGGCAAAAGAAAACCTTTCAATCCAAATCCTGCAGCTGCGATACCGATCAAAATCCAAATGCCATCGCGTAAAAAGTGCTTGATCGTTACTTCAAAATTCTTAAACTCTGTAAGAAGTATCGTTGGTGTAAAGCCTTCATGCCGTCTTTCGTGCCTTTGGCGCAGTTGCTTTATAATTATATTCTTAAATAGGTTCAGCATTTTTTAATTTTTATAAAGCTATGAAGAAAAATCCAGCTGATTCAGTTATTCATTAATCGCTTCGAAAAGAATCCGTTCTTTTTCATAAACTTCAAGTTGTTTTTGAATCTTAAGTTTGGTTTCCCGACTTGCAAAAGATACTTCCAAAGCTTGTTTATTCATCAAAAATAATTCATCGCAAGTAAATCCTTGCTGAAGAAGTAAAATATATTCCTGAGTCAGCGAAGTGTTAAACATCGCTGGATCGTCGGAATTGATAGTGCAAATAATGCCGTTTTGAAGTAATTTTCGGATGGGATGGAGTTCGTTTTTCTGAATGATTCCCAGCGCATAATTACTTGTTGGTGAAACTTCAAGAGGTGTTTTGTGCCTACGAAGATAACTCAATAGTTCAGGGTCTTCAATACTTCGGATCCCATGGCCAAT
>JAFGAK010000239.1 GCA_016933745.1 Bacteroidales bacterium | reverse complement strand
TTTTTGGTAGAAAGCCAATGCCAAATCGAGCGAATCTAGGTGATGGTAAATCCTCGCTTTGCGATAATCGAGTTCAATTTTTTCTTCGTCGGAAAACCGTTCTGTTTTTGCTTTTTCTAATACGGCAAGCGCTTCTTTAAGATATCCTCCATCGAATAATATTCTGCTTTTCAACAAATACTGATTGGGCAAATAACCGTCTTTGACTTTGGAAGCTTCTTTTACTGCTGCATCATCGGAATCCAACTTCGTATCCGGCAATGCAAGCACTTTTTGCATGTAGATTTTATAAGTTGCCGTATCGTCTTGAATAAAAGCGCTCCATGCCATTTTTTGAGCTGCCGATCGCTTAAAATTATTTCCTGGATAACCTTTCAAATAGGCACCAAAAAGCTGAAATGCTTCCGGATTGAGCTCGTATGACTTTGCTTGTCCTCTTAAAAAGAGTTCGTAATAAAAAGGAAAAGTATCTTTATAAATTGGTTTTTCTTCTAAAACAAGCAAAGCTTGATGGTTATCCTTTTTCATCAAGGTAACGACATACGCAAAGTGAAGAAGCGGGCTTTGCTTTGAAATATTTGAGAAAACATCTTGCTGATAAATAGAAAGCAAATCGTCAATTCTTGATTCTTCTGATAACAAATTCAATTTCAAAAAAGTGTATAAGAACAATGCTTCGGGTTTAAATTGTTTAAACTCCGGTTTTTGCGTATTCAATATCAACTCCAACTCACTCAATCCCTGATCGATACTTCCGTATAAACCTAAAAAATTAATTGCCCACTGGTATTGCTCCGGAACGACTCCAATCATGGCATGTAATACTCCGAGACCCAAACCGTTTGGAAGAAATTCGGGATGCAATTCTTTATTTTCTTCCAGGAGATGGTAGGCTTGATTTATTTCGAAAGCAGCCGTAACATATTCGCCAAATAGTACTCTAGCGAAAGCCCATTGCATATTGATTTGTGCAATTCCCAAACGATAGTACGGGCTTGATTCCGGGCCGGTTTCCCAAGCTTCTAATCGCTCTTTTTTTAAATCGCGAAGCTGTTCAAATTTTGTTTTATCCTCTGTAAGTGTGATACTTAGAAAATCGATGTAATTTTCAAGGAGAATTGGAACCAAGTTTTTTGAATTGCTTTTTTTCTCTATCGCGATTGTTTTACGAGCCGCATCAAAGCGCAAGTCAATAATTTCTTGATATGCTTTTTGACAAGAACTATTGTAGTTGTATTGTGCAGCTGCAGGAAAAATAAAAATTCCAATAAAAAGAAAAGTCAGCAGTTTCTTTAACATGGATTAAGCAAATATGTGTTTGAACACTTCTTCGATCTTATTTACTGCAATAATTTCAATTTTATCGCTTTTCGGAATGGCTTTTTGATTGAACTTTGAAATGATGATTCGCTCAAATCCTAATTTTTCGGCTTCAGAAACACGCTGTTCAACACGGTTAACGGAGCGGATTTCGCCAGATAATCCCACTTCGGCAGCAAAACAGGTTTTATCATCGATTGAAATATCTTCGTTGGAAGAAAGAATAGCACAAACTACCGCCAAATCAATAGCCGGGTCATCTACTTTTATTCCGCCTGCCACATTTACAAATACATCTTTCGAACCTAAACGAAACCCGGCTCTTTTCTCTAAAACAGCTAAAAGCATGTTTAATCGTCGACCATCAAAACCTGTAGTCGAACGTTGTGGTGTTCCGTATGCTGCGGTACTTACTAAAGCTTGTATTTCGAGCAACATAGGACGCATGCCTTCCAGTGTAGAAGCAATGGCTATTCCGCTAAGTTTTTGATCGCGATGAGAAAGTAGTATCTCCGATGGATTTGAAACTTCGCGCAAGCCGCTACTTTGCATCTCGTAAATTCCCAATTCCGATGTAGAGCCAAATCTATTTTTAACAGAACGCAAAATTCGATATCCGTAATTCCGATCCCCTTCGAACTGCAAAACACTATCTACCATATGTTCTAGAATTTTTGGTCCGGCTAAACTTCCATCTTTAGTAATATGACCAATAAGCATAACAGGGATATTGGTTTGTTTGGCAAATTTGTGAAACTCACCAGCACATTCTCTAATTTGAGAAACACTTCCTGCCGATGATTCGATCAACTCGGTATGCATCGTTTGGATGGAATCGATAATTAAAACATCTGGTTTTAAGTGACCAACCACTTGAGCAATCTTTTGGGTATTTGTTTCGGTTAAAATAAAGGTTTCTGACATGGTCAAATTCAACCGATCAGCGCGCATACGAATTTGTTGTTCACTTTCTTCGCCAGAAACATAAAGCACTTTTTGATCTTTCATTTGCAATGCGACTTGCAAAAGTAAGGTAGATTTCCCGATTCCTGGTTCTCCTCCTAAAAGCACAATCGATCCGGGAACCAAACCTCCACCTAAAACTCGATTCAATTCTTGATTATGTGTATTTATTCTGTTCTGCGCTCCAACTTCGATTTCTGAAATTTTCTTAGGCTGTGACTTATTCGCCGCTTTTCCATCCAATGTGAGCCAAGGTTCCTTTTCAGGAGTTTTCTGAATCACCTCTTCAACAAAGGTATTCCACTGGCCGCAGGACGGGCATTTACCAACCCATTTAGGCGATTCCGTTCCACAATTCTGACAAAAGAAACTTGTTTTTATTTTAGCCATGTAAATCAAGTGTTGAAACTACGAAGTTACGCCATTCCGACAGAAATACCAATGCTTTTGCTAAGATTGCTTTATCTTCGTTTCGATCGCGGTAGTAGAATATCCCGGCAAGAATGGAAGTGTAATTACTTGTCCACCTTTTGCCATTACAATATCATAACCAACAATATCTTCTGCTTTATAATCAGCACCTTTCACTAAAATATCTGGTTGAACCAATTGAATCAAATCGTAAGGTGTGTCTTCATCAAAAAGGATAACGGCACCTACAAAACTCAAGGAAGCTAACAAAATCAATCGGCTTTGCTCATCTTGTAATGGACGATTTTTCCCTTTCAATCGTTGTACTGAAGCATCCGTATTTACACCAATCAGCAAAACATCTGCTAAATCAGCAGCTTTCGAAAGATAATCAATATGCCCACGATGCAGAAGATCAAAACAACCGTTGGTAAAAACTATTTTTTTCTGCTGCTCCGCCCATCTATTCAATTGCTCTTTTAATGAGGGATGATTAAAAATCTTCTCTTGTATTTGATCTAAATTATTCATTGCTCGGCTTCTTTTTTACCAAAATTAAAAGAATATACGACACAAATCCGACAAATATAATCATGATGGTTTGTGCTGCATGATTCGCGGTAGCATAAGCAGCGGCAGCTTTTACAGGAATATCATACAGTTGAACCAATAATTCGGTTATGATAAAATGATAAGATCCAACACCGCCAGGAACCGGTGCTACAATTCCTAAGCTACCAATTCCTAAAATCGTCACTCCATCAAGCATTCCGAGAATGGAGGTTTCTGAAAATGCATAAAAAGGAAGCACAATCATGAAGAGATACAAAAACCAAATCATGAAGGTATGAAAAAGGAATAATCCTCTCTGCTTTAATTTAGCAATACTTATTAAGCCATCTAAAAAACCATTTATAAAAGATTCTATTTTCCCATAGAGCATGGTGGATTTCAGCCAAGGCTTCAATCGTTTAAATACAAATAAAAACGCGATGCCTAATAATGCTAAAACAGCAACAACAATGAGAATCGCCGTGCCGTTTCCGGCATAAATCCCCATCAAAGGCTTAATCAGAAGCCTGTTTAAAAAGCCGCCGATTTGCGCAATTTGAGTAATTACCACTACGAAGATAATGAAAAGTAAAACGACCAAATCAAAAACACGTTCTGCAATGACTGTTCCGAATAGCGCATTGAATGGAATATTTTCCTTTTTGCTAAGAAAACCACATCGAGTTACTTCGCCTAATCTTGGTAAAGCTAAATTGGCTAAATAGCCCATCATTACTGAATAAAAGGTAGTAGATGTTCGGGTTTTATAACCCATTTGTTGAATCAATAAGTTCCAACGTAGTGCGCGAAAAACATGACTTAAAACCGCCAAAACAATTGCTCCAAAAAACCACCAATAATTAGCTGTTTTTAACTCTTCCCACAATTCGGCAAATTTTAAACCACGAAAAGCCATGGCCAAAAGAAATAAGCCTAAAACTATAAATATTAAATATTTAAATATTGAGAAAAGGGTTCCCTTCACTTATTGTGGGATTTGATTGTGATCGTCGGGGAAAATAATTTGTGGTTGATGCTTTTTGGCTTCTTCAAAATCCATACTGGCATAGGAAACGATAATTATTTTATCGTTCACAGCCACTTTACGTGCGGCAGCGCCATTAATTCCAATCACACCACTACCTCGCTCTCCTTTAATAACATAGGTGTCAAAGCGGTTGCCGTTTGTAATATTGTAAATGTGAACACGTTCATTTTCAATGATATTGACCGCGTCCATTAGATTTTCATCAATGGTAATACTACCTATATAATCCAAATTCGCTTGAGTAATCCCCACGCGATGAATCTTCGATTTTAATACTTCTATACGCATAGCGCTGCAAAATTAACCAATATTTTAGAATATAATCAAGAAGAGTCTCTATTTTAAAATTTTTAAATCCAATTAAACAAGCATTTTAGAGCTCTAAATTATCGATTAAACGAACTTGTCCGAGATGTGCTGCAACACAAACCACCGGATAATTAGTTTCACTCCATTCCGCTATGGATTGCAAACTTGTTCCATCAACAACCTGAATGTATTCCACTTTAAAATCAGAAACCAATAATTGGCCTGCTTCTTTTTCGAGTATTTGAGGAGACTTTGTGTGTTTATTATGTTTAATAAATTGCAGCGATTTATAAATATCCGCAGCCAAATTGCGTTCTTTGGGCGATAGTCTTTTATTTCGTGAACTCATAGCGAGTCCGTCTTTTTCTCGAACCGTATCCAATCCAATTATTTCAATTGAACTATTCATTTTCTTAACCAAAGAACGAATAACCGCTAATTGTTGAAAATCTTTTTTACCGAAAATAGCTTTGTCGGGCTGCACCAAATCGAACAACTTTTTTACAACAACCGCAACACCATTGAAATGTCCGGGACGAAAAGCGCCTTCCATGACTTGTTCTAACGGTCCAAAATCAAAACTTTCGGACTTTTCGTTTGCAGGGTACATTTCTTCTACTGACGGATAAAACACGGCATCGCAACCAGCATTGGCAAGCATGGCTCTATCCGCTTCAAAAGTTCGAGGATATTTTTCTAAATCTTCGGGATTATTGAATTGGATTGGATTGACAAAAATACTGGCAATCGTGACATCACAAACAGCAATAGATTTTTGAATTAGCGCAATATGACCGGCATGAAGCGCTCCCATAGTTGGAACAAACCCAATTGTTTTTCCTTTTGATTTTTCCCCATCAAGATATTCTCGAAGATCAACTTTCTTTTCAAAAACGAGCATGATTATTTTTTCTTTACAATGGCCAAAAGATCAGCTTCGATTGTTTCTGTAGGGCTTTCGGTAATTCTTCCTATTTCGTCCAAACCATTATAAACGATAAAAGTAGGCACACGTTGAATAGCCATCGCACTCATATCAATAGTTCCGGCATTTTTCTTACGATTCACTGCCAAATATTTAACTTTCTTGATTTTCGCCAAATCAGCAACCTTAAAAAATTCAGGTACATGCGCTTTGGAATCGCCACACCAAGTAGCAAAAACCACCACCACATTTAATTTCTTATTCTTTTTAAAGATTGTTTTGAGTTCATCAACTTGAGCCTGATTGGCAGAATAAGCCTCATATTTTTGTTGCTCATTCACTAGATAATCTTTCGAAGAAATACCGGC
>JAFGAK010000238.1 GCA_016933745.1 Bacteroidales bacterium | reverse complement strand
TTGGAAAAATTCGATTTTATCGTTTCCAATCCACCGTTTAAACTCGATTTTTCGGATTACCGCAATGATTTGGATTGTAAAGAAAACAAAGACCGATTTTTTGCAGGTATACCAAACATTCCAAAGCAAGCCAAAGATAAAATGGCGATTTACTCACTGTTTTTGCAACACATTATTTTTTCGTTAAGCAAAAAAGGGAAAGCAGCCGTTGTTGTTCCAACAGGTTTTATTACTGCACAAAGCGGTATTGATAAAAAAATCCGTGAAAAATTGGTTGAAAGCAAAATGTTGGCAGGTGTGGTAAGTATGCCAAGCAATATTTTTGCAACCACCGGCACCAATGTTTCTATTGTGTTTATGGATAAAAACAACAAAGGCAATGTGGTGCTGATTGATGCTTCCAGTTTGGGTGAAACCATAAAAGAAGGCAAAAACCAAAAAACAGTTTTAACTGCAAAAGAAGAACAGCAGATTATCGACACGTTTAACGATAAAAAAGCCCTTGAAGATTTTTCAGTGGTGGTGAGTTACGATGAAATAAAACAAAAAAACTACTCGCTGAGTGCTGGTCAATATTTTGATGTAAAAATTGAATATGTGGACATTACCGCCGAAGAATTCGATGCCAAAATGAAAGTCTTTGAAGAAAACCTGAACAACCTTTTTTCCGAAAGCAGAACATTGGAAACCGAAATTCAGAAAAATTTAAGGGGATTGGGCTTCGAGAACAATGGTGGCTTCGAGAACCTCAGCCACCAAGAATAGATTTATATGAAAGGATATATGTATATTTTAGAGTGCAGTGACGGTAGCTATTATACAGGAAGCACAAAAGATTTAGAGATACGTTTTGCTCAACATCAGGCGGGAGAAGGAGCAAATCATACAAAAAAACGACTTCCGGTAAAATTGGTTTATTATGAAGAATACCAGCGAATTGATGAAGCTTTTTACAGAGAAAAGCAAGTGCAGGGTTGGAGCAGAAAAAAGAAAGAAGCGTTGATTAAGGGTGAATTTGACCAATTACCTGTATTGGCAATTGCATATAGAGATTTGAATAATGGTGGCTTCGAGCATTTCGAGAACCTCAATGCCCTCAGCCACCAAGGTTGCCCGTTGCCTGAGGTTCTCGAAGGCAACATTTCAAAAACCGAAATTCAGAATAATTTAAAAGGATTGAGGTATGAGTAATTGGATTTCAATGGAACTTGGTCAAATAGCTTCAATATTCAATGGTTCAACACCATCAACAAATAAAGAAGATTATTGGAATGGGGATATTATTTGGATTACCCCAAAGGATTTATCAGACCAAAATCAAAAATATATTTTAAGAGGCGAACGAACGATTACTCAAAAAGCATTATCAAACACAAAATTATTACCGGAAGGAACTGTTTTGCTTTCAAGCAGGGCTCCAATAGGTTTGCTTTCAATTGCTTCAATAAAGTTAGTTACAAACCAAGGTTTTAAAAATATTGTTGTTAATGCTGATATTTTGCATAATGAGTTTTTATACTATTATTTAAAACTCAAAAAAAACGAACTAAATAATCTTGGTTCTGGTACTACTTTTAAAGAATTATCAAAAAGCACTTTAGAAAAATATAAAATAAAATTTCCCGACCTCTCCACCCAAAAATCCATTGCCAAAGTCCTATCCGACCTCGACTCCAAAATAGAACTCAACAACCGCATAAACCGTGAGTTGGAAGCGATGGCAAAAACGCTTTACGATTATTGGTTTGTGCAGTTCGATTTCCCGGTGGCTTCGAGTACCTCAGCCACCGAAAATCGTACCCTGAGCGGAGTTGAAACTACGGTAGCTGAGCGTAGTCGAAGCTACAAATCATCGGGCGGTAAAATGGTGTTCAATGCCGAATTGAAAAGGGAAATTCCAGAGGGGTGGGAAGTAAAAAAGTTGGCAGAGATTGCAACAACAGGTTCAGGAGGTACGCCCCTTTCCACAAAAAAAGAATACTATGAAAATGGCAACATTCCATGGATAAATAGCGGAGAAGTAAATATGCCTTTTATCGTTTCAACAAAAAATTTCATTACTCAAAAAGGGCTTGAAAATTCAAGTGCTAAGATGTTTAAACGTGGTATTATTTTAATGGCAATGTATGGAGCAACAGCAGGTAAAGTTAGCTTTATGGATATTGAAGCATGTACTAACCAAGCTATTTGTGCAATTAATCCAAAAGAAGCTTTTCATAGAATTTACATAAAACTTGTACTTGAAGATTTATACAAATACCTAATAAATCTGAGTTCAGGCTCTGCAAGAGATAATTTGTCTCAAGACAAAATTCGTGAACTGAAATTTGTTATTCCAAGCGAGAGTTTAATTCAGAAATTTGATAAAATGGTTAATTCGTCAATGAAAAAAATTTTAATCAATCTCAAACAAAACCAACAACTATCCGAACTCCGAGATTGGTTGTTGCCTATGTTAATGAACGGGCAGGTGGTTTCGACATCTTCGACAAGCTCAGATACATCAACCACCAAGCTGCCGATGCCTGAGCTTGTCGAAGGCATGGCAGCCGAACCGAATGTTGAATATAAAAAAGGGTAAAAATTGTATGAAAATAAAATTCGCAAATAAATTATGTGGCCTTTAGTACTTGGAGCGGGAGCAGTTGCTCTTCTTCTTAAAGCCCTATTTGAAGGCGAAGAAGATTCAGGCAAGGAAGTAAAGAAACGCATCTTTATCAGTTTTGCTTTTGAAGACGAGCAATACAGAAATCATTTAGTTGCACAGGCGAAAAATGAAAAATCGCCATTTTCTTTTGTTGATATGTCTGTTAAACAACCGTGGGACGAAAAAATATGGAAACAAAAGTGTCGCACTAAAATAAAATCATGTGATGGGATGATTGTTCTTTTAAGCAAAAACACTTGGCATTCGAGTGGTGCAAGATGTGAAATTGTATATCAAGTCTGTCTTTGGAAACAGCAGTCCGCAATACAATGCCATTAAAAACCTAAAATTTACCTACCAAAGGTAATTCCATCCCCGACGCTCAAAAACGAAAGTTTCAGACGTCCGAATAAAATGATAGTCACCCTGACCAAATAAAAAAATAGATAGGGTTTCTAAACAGCTCCGCCAATCCACTAACTGGAAGCGGAGCTTTTTTTTGGCGCTAGCTCGTATAAACAATCGGTCGCCGCGCTAAACCAACAAGGAACAGGGTTCAAACAAACAGCCACAGGGTTCAAACAAACAGCCTCAGGGAGTAATCGAAAAGCCACAGGGTTCAAACAAACAGCCTCAGGGAGTAACCGAAAAGCCACAGGGTTCAAACAAACAGCCACAGGGAGTAACCGAAAAGCCACAGGGTTCAAACAAACAGCCACAG